>NZ_QVLZ01000027.1:0-95054 GCF_003435205.1 Bacteroides sp. AF32-8BH
TCTGGGCTTTGCGCATAAAAAAGGCTGTGTCAGCGTTTTGACACAACCTCCTTTTCTTTTGTTAGGCGGATAAAAGGGAGTGAAAAAAATGTTAGTAGGTAAACAAATTCCTTTTTTTTCTTGTTAGTCTCATAGATTCTTATTACATTTGTGATACAAAAATATTAGCCGTATCGACTGGATCGGGAAACTCTTCAAATTAATCTGATGCACCGAGAAAGCTTCGTTCTTCAATGGCGGGCCACATCCTTCGGGACAGCTTTAAGCCGGTGGATTACAAAGAGGGCGAGCGCTCAAATCTTGTTCTATCAGAGTTTCATCACATCGTCGATGCGGCTTTTTTTATATACTTTTCTATGATATTTTATTTCTCCGGTACAGGTAATTCTAAGTGGATTGCAAATCAGCTTTCCAAAGAGCAAAAAGAAGAGTTGGTTTTTATTCCCGATGCGCTAAAGAATGAAGCATTGGAGTTTAGTTTGCAGGCAGGTGAAAAGATCGGTTTTGTATTTCCTATCTATTCGTGGGCTCCTCCTGAAATCGTACTTAATTTTATTCGGCAACTCTCTTTAAAGGGGTATAAAAGACAATATTTGTTTTTTGTTTGTTCCTGTGGGGATGATACCGGGCTTACGCAGCAGGTGCTGGAGAAGGCTTTGAGTCATAAAGGCTGGAAGTGTCATGCAGGCTTTTCTGTGACTATGCCCAATAATTATGTATTGCTTCCCGGTTTTGACGTAGATAAGAAAGAATTGGAGGAGAAAAAACTGGCAGATGCTATTCCGACTCTCAATCAAATAAATGCTTCAATAAGTAGGAGAGAGGAGTTGTTTCTTTGTCATGAAGGGAGTATTCCTTTTATTAAGACGAGGATTATCAATCCTTTATTTAATCGCTTTCAGATGTCTCCCGGGAATTTTTATACTACGGATGCTTGTATTGGATGTAAGCGTTGTGAGAAGAGTTGTCCGGTAGGGAATATTATGATGATGGGCAGAAAGCCTGTTTGGGGGATGGATTGCACCTCATGCCTGGCATGTTATCATGTTTGTCCGCAGCATGCGGTGCAATATGGGAAAAGAACGAAAGATAAAGGGCAGTATTTCAATCCTAATTAATCTACTCGCCAATTAATCTACTCGTCTTTGATTTTAATGCAGCAATTGGATAAGTCTTCAATGATAGCCAGGCTTTCTACTCTGACGCTTTGCTCCTCAAGTTTTTTACGCCCATTTTGGAAGGCTTTTTCAATAATGAATCCCATTCCTACCAAGTTTGCTCCGGATTGCTTGATGAGGTCGATAATGCCTAATGCGGCATTGCCATACGCGAGGAAGTCATCCACGAAAAGAACATTGTCATTTGGAGTGAGGAAATCGGCACTGATAACGACTTCATAATCACGATCTTTAGTGAATGAGTGCACAGTGGTGCTTAGTGCATTCTGGATGGTTTTAGGAGACTTCTTCTTTGCAAATACAACTGGTAAATCCATCAGGTAGCCTGTCATGATAGCAGGGGCGATGCCGCTGGCTTCGATTGTCATAATCTTATTTACGTTTGTGGCTGCAAAACGGCGGACAAACTCAACTCCGATTGATTTCATCAGGACAGGGTCCATTTGATGATTAATAAAACCGTCTACTTTCAGGATACCTCCTTCGTAGCACTTTCCGTCTTGCAGAATTCTTTTTTTAAGTAATTGCATGCTGTATGATATTAATTAAATAATGTGCTAATATTCCATTCCGCATGGTGAACAGCGGTTGGTATATTAGCACATGGAAATTTGAATTGTTACTTGTTGTCTCTTAAGTCTTTTACTCGGACGGCTTTTCCTTCGCTTTGCGGGAGAGAGCCTTTTTTTACCAGTTTAACTTTGGGAGTCACCAATATTTCATCCTTTAATTGGCGGGTTATATCCTTGCGGATCTTCTCCAGTTCAATATAATTGTCAGTGGAAAGGTCGCTTAATTCTACTTCGACGATCATCTCGTCTTGGTTGTTGACTGTTTCCAGTGTAATCAGGTAATTGCTGCCTAATTCGGGAAATTGTACGAGTATCTTTTCTACTTGCATCGGGAAGATATTTACTCCCTTGATAATGAACATATCATCACTGCGTCCCTTGATACGATCAATACGGATGTGCGTGCGGCCGCAGGGGCATTTTCCCGGAAGAATACGGGTTAAGTCACGGGTGCGATAGCGGATTAACGGCATCATCTCCCGGTCGAGAGTCGTAAGTACTAATTCTCCGATTTCTCCTTCCTGAACGGGTTCTCCTGTTTCCGGATCGATAATTTCTACCAGATAACAGTCTTCCCAGAAGTGCATTCCGTTTTGTTCCTGACATTCGAAAGCAACACCGGGACCGTTCATTTCTGTCATACCGAAGCTGTTGTATGCTTTTACGCCCAGCATCTTTTCTATTTTCCGGCGTTGTTCGTCGGTGTGAGGTTCAGCACCGATAACCAGCGTTTTCAGTGTGGTTCCTTTGGGATCAAGGCCTTCTTCCTGAAAGACTTCGGCAAGGCGGATGGCATAGCTGGGGATAGCATGTAAAGCGGTAGTCTTGAAGTCGTTGATGAATTTAATCTGTCGTTTACTGTTTCCGGCTGCGGCAGGGACTGTCAGACAGCCCAGGCGTTCTGCACCGTATTGGAAGCCTAACCCTCCTGTAAACATACCGTATCCGGAGCTGTTTTGGAAGACGTCGGTCTTGCGTATTCCTACTGCGTACAGGCAGCGGGCTACCAGGTTGGCCCAGGAGTCGAGATCGTGCTGTGAATGAACAATAACTGTCGGGTTTCCGGTAGTACCACTAGAAGAGTGAATACGTACACCATCATTGCTCATATCACCTGCTACCAGCCCGAAAGGATAGTGGGCACGCATATCGGCTTTGGTAGTAAAGGGCAATTTGCGGATATCGTCTAATGATTGTATGCTATCTGCAGTGATGCCATGTTTGCTGAAAACTTCTTTGTAATATGGGGAGTTTGCAGCTATATTGATTGTTTTCTTAAGCCGTCGAAGTTGTAATTCCTGCAACTTCTCCCGGCTCATGGTTTCTAGTTCTTCTTCCCAGTATTGTGTATTCATGATAATGCCTGTTATTACATTAGCTTTTCTGCAATTTCCTTGCCGGCAGCCAATGCTTTAAGATTCATTTCTACAATTGCTTCTCCCTTGCGCAGGAAGATTTCACGGATGCTGTCTTGTACTTTTCCGTAGTCGATGCCAAGGAATGGAATGGTTGCTCCCAGTAAGACTATGTTGGCAACGCGGGCGGAGCCTACTTCTTTGGCTACTTTGTCTACGTTCAACACAATTTTGTGAGGCAGCTTATTGATTTCTGCCATTACTTTGTCTGCTTCCGGATAATTGGGGATATTGACAAACGGAGTTTCGTTAGTCACTAACCAACCGTTAGGGCTAAGATAAGGGAGGTAGCGCAATCCTTCCATGGGTTCCAATGAAATGATAAGGTCGCATTTACCTGATGGGATCAAGTCTGAAGCAATCGGCTGGTCGCTGATACGGAGGTTGGATTGAACATCTCCTCCGCGTTGGCTCATTCCGTGCACTTCTGCTTGTTTCATATATAATCCTTCTTTCAAGGCAGCTTTGCCGATCACTGTAGCAATAGACAGAATTCCCTGTCCACCGACTCCTGATAATATAATGTCTTTCTTCATGGCTTACTTACTTCTTTTTTTGCGTGCTAATGTCTGGATACACTCTCTACGTGGAATAATGACAGATACACCACGGTATTCGATCTCTTCGCGAATGATTTGCTTCATCTCCTCATAGTTTTTCTTCAACGGAGTAACGACGCGGATATGAGCCGGATCTACTCCGATACCTGCACAGATCGCTTCGATACGTCCGGTTCCGGCAGAGTCCTGTCCGCCTGTCATGGCGGTAGTTTCATTGTCGGAGATGACGATGGTTACACTGGCATTCTCGTTCACACAATCTAATAGTCCGGTCATTCCGGAATGGGTGAATGTGGAGTCTCCGATGACAGCTACAGCCGGGAAAAGACCTCCGTCAGCCGCACCTTTCGCCATCGTGATGGAGGCGCCCATGTCTACGCATGAGTTGATTGCATTGAAAGGAGCATTCGCGCCTAGCGTGTAACAGCCGATGTCGCTGAATACTTTATGAGATGGGTATTCTTCTTTCAGAACTTCGGTTAGTGTGATATACATATCGCGATGTCCGCAACCTTCGCAAAGTGCAGGCGGACGCATTTCTACGACAGAAGGAATACCGAATTCTGATTTATTTTCTTTACCTACGGCGCGGGCTACAGAGTCAGGATTTAGTTCTCCATCCTGTGACAGGGTACCGTCCAAGCGTCCTTTTACTTTAACGCCGATGCCCAGATAACCTTTCAATTGTTTTTCTACAAATGGTTGTCCGTCTTCCAGAACGAGGATTTCGTCACAGGATTCAATCAATTGATGTAATTGCTTTTTAGGCAATGGATACTGGCCGATTTTAAGTACCGGATATTCGCAACCTTCAGGATAGTTTTCCATCAGATAGTTGTAGCCGATGCCACAAGCGATAATTCCTAACTTTTTGTTAGGACCATCTGTATATTTATTATAAGGTGATTCTTCCGAAGCTTTGATAAACTCGTCTTGGCGCGCAAGTAATACTTTGTAGCGTTTACGGGCATTTCCAGGTAACAAGATGAACTGACGAGGATCTTCGCTGAAAGAGATGCCATTCTGTGGTTTTTGTGCTTTGCGTTCTACTCCAGAGCGGGAGTGTGCAAGGCGGGTTACCATACGCATCAAGATAGGTTCGCCCAATTTTTCAGAGAATTCGAAACCACTGTATACCATATCATACGCTTCCTGCTGATTGCTGGGTTCGTACATAGGAATCAGTGAGAAATCTCCGTAGAAACGGCTGTCTTGTTCGTTCTGCGAAGAGTGCATGCTGGGGTCATCTGCTGCTATTACGATCAATCCGCCTTTCACACCTGTGATGGCAGAGTTGACAAAACAGTCGGCAGCTACATTCATACCTACGTGCTTCATACAAACTAATGCCCGTTTACCAACGAATGACATACCCAACGCAGCTTCCATCGCTGTTTTTTCATTGGCGCACCAACGGTTGTGTATATTCTGTTCGGTCGTTATTGGGGCCATTTGAATATATTCCGTAATTTCAGTTGAAGGAGTACCAGGATAGGCATAAACACCTGAAAGTCCGGCATCCAGTGCAGCTTGTGCAATGGCTTCATCGCCAAGTAAGAGTTGCTTGCTCATATATATTTCTTTTATTTAGTGTTGATCACAGTTTGTTAATCTATCGGGCAAAGATAGGCTTTTCCGTTCGTTTTATCACAAATTTACTTGAAAATCTTTCTTTCATTCAGGGCTTTCCAGTATTTTCTTGCATTTGCCATGTGGTCAGCATAATTGGATGCAAAGTTGTGAGTTCCGGAAAAATCTTCTTTAGCACACATGTAGATATAGTTATGTTTGGTATAGTTTAATACGCTGTCTATTCCCTTTTTAGAAGGGATACGGATGGGGCCTGGAGGCAGTCCGGTATTTATGTAGGTGTTATAGGGGGAGTCGACTTTTAAATTTTCGTTGGTGATTCGGCGCAGACCGAAATCCTGTAGTGCAAATTTGATGGTAGGATCTGCCTGCAAAGGCATATCTTGATGTAAACGGTTGATATATAATCCGGCTACTATTGGCTTTTCTTCGTTGTTGTTGGTTTCTTCTTCGACGATGGAAGCAAGAGTGCTGACTTCTTCCGGTGTCATGCCGATAGCGGTGGCTTGTGCCAGACGTTCTTTGTTCCAGAAGCGTTCGTGCTCATTCTTCATTCGTTTAAAGAAATCGTCTACGCTCATGTCCCAATATACCTGATAGGTTTCCGGTATGAAAAGGCTGGGGAGTGTTATGGTTGTGTATCCCATTTGAGCCTGGAAAGTAGAGTCGAATAACTGGCTGGCGATTTCGGCAGAGTCTATCATGAGTTGTTTTCCAATGCTTCGTGCTAACCGGTCTAATGTCCGGACACTTCCGATAGTAAGGTTCATAGGCTCCTGATAACCTCTGGAAAAACGGCTATATACATGATAAACATTGTCATTGGGGCGAATGGCATAACGACCGGTATGGATATTCTGATCGAAATCCTTGTATTTTGCCATCCACTGGAATCCGGTGAACTTATTGACATGCCCGAATTCTTTTATTTTATGGTAGATAGAATCGGCAGTATCATCCCGGTCTACATAAATATATACGGTTTTAGATGGGTGAAATTGGGGGGCAAACAGATAATAATAAAAGGTGCCTCCGGCAACTGCACAAAGGAGGAATGCTCCGATTAGAATTGATAGTAGAATATTTCTCTTTTTTTTCTTCATCTTTTGAGGTGTATTTAAAAAGTTCGTCAAAGATAAAAAGAATTTGGATAGGAGTGTTCTCTTTTTAGGATGAATCATAAGAAGACTATATCAAAAGTATGTTTTCTTTCGATGCGGTAATGAATCCATTCTTTCACGTTGCGTTTGCCTTGCTTGATTTATTCAGTTGCTTATTGTGCTGCTTGGCATTCATTGCAATTATCTTTTTGTTTCCAGCGTAGTTCCATTATTCCAATATATTGTGGGACTATTTTTTCGCAATATATGGGAATGTTTTCTCATAAAATAAGAGAATACTTTCCCACAATATGTGGGAATAAGACAATCTCTTGACGTTACAATGTGAAACCTTGAGAGTAATACAACAACTCCCTTTTATTGAAGTGCAAGTCTGTTTGTAACTAGAATGCCATTGGCACAGGGAAATGAATTCATTTCAGAGAAACGAGTTTTGCTACTTAATTAGGCCACAGGGAGTAATTAATATCTGCTTCTATTTTGTTTTCTATCTCATCGGGCAGAGGTGCGAAGAAATCTATGTTAGTCAGGTTCTCGATGCTATCTATTGTTACCGTATAGGATGATAGAGGTTCTACTGCCTGCTCATTATTGAATAAGAAACCGATAGCTCGCATCGGCTTGACAAAAGGAGAAAGGACTACTTTAAAAAACTTTTGAGGTACTACGACTTTATTCTTTCCGATTGTTTTGGGATGTTTTTCAATAATAGGGCCACATATAATAATGATGGCGCTGTCTGCTATAGCCCAATCCCGGATCTTTTCTTCCAGGTTTTTCCATCCTCTTCTGTTTAGTTGTGGATGTTGCGGACACATATTGCTGAAATAAAATGATTCTTTCATGGCTTCAGGACTCCATTTCATATCTGCTGCGGGAGCCATGTGTCCTTTGTCGTATCCTGAACGGGTATAGTCGGCATTTGTGGCAATCGGACCTGTCACTAGTGGATCGGCAATAAAGCGATTACCTCTTTTTTCTTTTCCTTTGGTTTCTTCCCTGGTTAATTCGTAAGAAACCCAATTGGGAATTTTTAAATCTTTGTTATATGATACCGTATATCCGCTATGGCGGATGATTTGTTCTTGCCGGGGAACTAGTGATACAGGTGTCTCCAGATCTTTGCCAAGTGGAATTTGAAGGGAGACATCGGTTTGAGGTTCATTATTATTCTGGGTATTAATCTGTTGGCAATATAAATAGACGCCAAAAAGAATAGGAATGAGCACAATGATGGCGATGATACATCCTAATCTGTTATTGGAATGTGATTTCTTTTTGAATAGCTTTCTGTTTTTACCTTTTTTACTTCGATTCATTGGTTAGCTAGTAATGGCGGGTTTGTTTTATTCTTCTTTTCTCATGCTGAATTCACAACCGCAATATTGTTGGTTGTAGAAGTTATACTCTTTAATGATGGCGATGCGTCGTTCGCTAAGTCCGCCTTTCCGCCAATTCTGTTCCCAGTATGTGACATCCGGGTATGAAGCGGTGGCATATTGTCCGGCTTCATTAATCTGCTCCAGACTTTTCCAACGACTGGAAGCAAGCGTTGTGGTTATTACGGAAAGGCCATGTTCATGTGCATAACGGGCGGTCTCCAATAAGCGTAGTTTAAAGCAACGTAGGCAGCGTCCTCCTCTTTCGGGTTCCTGCTCCATTCCTGCTATATGGCATCGCCAGTTTTCATGATCGTAATCAGCATCTATTATCTCCAATCCCAATGATTGGGCATAGCGTGTACATTCGTCTTTTCTTATCATATACTCTTCCAGCGGATAGATGTTAGGATTGCAATAATAGATAACAGGGGTGATGTGATGTTGCATCATACATTCAATAATGGCTGATGAACAAGGAGCACAACAGGTATGAAGTAAGACTTTATCGGCTCCTCCCGGAACTTCGAGTTGGAATTTCTTTTTCATGCTGTAAAGTTAATACATATTTACGATACGAGTCAATGGTTTATGCTTTATTCAGAATAGTTTTTTATAAAAATAGGAGGGAGGATATCTCCTTTATACTGTTTTTTATAAAATCTTGTTTATTGAACTAATTCACTAAATGAGTATGAATTAACTAATTAATCTCATCTTTTTTACTATTTTTGTCCATTCAAGTTTATAACAACTCAATAATGAATGAATTAAATTGCGGGCAAGGAGAGCAAAATGCAGGCCCGGAGAAGAAAAAAAGTACCTCGAAAATAGTGAAGAGAACTTTAGTTGTGGCTGCATTGGCTTTGGCGGTATATGTTGTATATTCCGTAGTTTATTTATTTGTCTCACCTGATCGTAATATTCAGCAGATCTATCTGGTTCCGGAAGATGCGGCATTTATTATTCAGTCATCGGCTCCGATTGAAGATTGGGAGAAGTTTAGTGGAAGCGAGACGTGGCAATGCCTGAAGAAAGCGAAATCTTTTGAGGAGGTGACGAAAAGTGTGGAGAAGCTGGATTCCGTTGTTAAAAGCAATAAGGTATTATTGTCGCTTGTTGGTGAGCGGGATATGCTTATTTCGCTCCATAAGACTCGTCCCACTAATTGGGATTTTCTACTTATCCTGGATATGCAGAAGACATCAAAGATGGACTTATTGAAAGACCAGGTTGAAACCGTATTGGTTATGAGTGGTTTTACTGTGACTAATCGGATGCATAATAGCATTAATATCCTTGAAATGCGCGATCCCGAGACGAGGGATATTTTCTATATTGCTTTTGTCGATAATCATTTGGTAGGTTCTTATACATCTGGACTTGTCGAGTCGGCTATTGATTCTCGTAATAAACCTAAAATCGGGCTTGATCAGTCTTTTATTGAAACAGAGAAGTTGGTTTCCGGTAAGGGACTTGTCAGGGTCTTCGTCAATTATGCGCGTGTACCTCAATTTATGTCTATTTATTTAGGTACAAGAAATGAGTACATTGATCTGTTTAGCAATTCCATGAATTTTGCCGGACTTTATTTAAATACGAATAAGGAGCGGATGGAAGTGAAAGGATATACGTTGAAAAAAGATTCTGCCGATCCTTATGTCACTGCTTTGTTGAATTCGGGAAAACATAAAATGAAAGCACATGAGATTCTGTCCGGGCGGACAGCTCTTTATACGAATATAGGTTTCAATAGTCCGGTGACCTTTGTAAAGGAACTGGAGAATGCACTGTCGGTTCACAATAAACAGTTGTATGATTCTTATCAAAGTTCCCGGAAAAAGATAGAAGGGTTATTCGGTATATCTTTGGAAGAAAACTTTTTGAGTTGGATGTCAGGAGAGTTTGCTATTATCCAATCCGAACCAGGTTTGTTAGGACATGATCCCGAACTGATTCTGGCTATCAGGGCTAAAAGTATTAAAGATGCCCGTAAGAACATGGAATTCATTGAAAAGAAGATTAAGCGACGTACTCCGGTTAAGATTAAGACTGCTAATTATAAGGATTTCGAGATTAATTATGTCGAAATGAAAGGCTTTTTCCGCTTGTTCTTTGGAAAGCTATTTGATAAATTTGAGAAGCCATACTATACTTATGTTGACGATTATGTAGTTTTTAGTAATAAAGCTGCTTCTTTACTTTCCTTTGTAGAAGATTACGAGCAGAAGAATTTATTAAAAAATAATCCGGGTTTTGAAAATGCACTGTCATATTTAAAATCAAGTTCTACTATTTTCTTATATACAGATGTGCGCAAGTTTTATTCCCAGTTGAAACCGATGATGAATCCTGCTACATGGAATGAAATACAATCAAACAAAGACGTTTTGTATTCATTTCCTTACTGGACTATGCAGATTATAGGAGAGGATCAGTCGGCTTCTTTGCAGTATGTGATGGATTATAGCCCATATCAACCGGAAGAGGTTGCCGTTGCTATTGCTACCGATGAAGATGATAAGGAAATGAACGAAGATGCAGAGACCGAAAAAGAGCAGATGAGCGAACTGAAACGTTTCTATATCGAAAAGTTTGAAGGAAACGTTTTACGGGAGTTTTATCCGGAGGGAGCATTGAAGAGTGAAGCGGAAGTAAAAGAAGGGAAACGCCATGGTCGTTACCGCGAATATTATGAAGATGGGACATTGAAACTTCGTGGAAAGTATGCAAATAATAAACCGAAGGGTACATGGAAGTACTATACCGAGGACGGAAAATTTGAACGCAAAGAAAAGTTTTAGATAACGTCAACAAAAGTTGATTTAAAAATTAAGCTCAAAAAATAATCGGATTCTTTTTGTTTTCTCAAATAAAGCTGTAATTTTGCACGCCGTAAACGAGAGACAAACGCCGCTATAGCTCAGTTGGTAGAGCAACGCATTCGTAACGCGTAGGTCGCCAGTTCAAGTCTGGCTAGCGGCTCTCAAATGGGAACCTATTAATTGTCTTATATTTAGCGGTTTAGGTTCCCGTTTTTATGTACTAGTTCTTCAATATATAGATTAAAAAAAAGGAAAAATTGTCCAGTGGTGGACAAAAAAACTTATCCAAAACTTATCCTTTAAATTTTAATCTATTATGGCAACTCTTAAACTTACAATTTTCAAAGCAAAAGTTTTAAAGGACGGGAGGCATAAAATAAGAATAGCCGTATGTCATAAGAAAGAGACATGTTATATTGTAACACGTTTCATTATTGATAACTTGTCGCAGTTTAAGGATGGACAAGTAACAAAGCGTCCTGATGCTTCAATTATTAATTCCAAGCTAAGAAGCATGATGAATGATCTACAGGATAAATTGGATGAAATAAACCATCAATCACTTTATTCTTGTAAGCAAATTAAAGATATGCTTATATCTGGCTTGGATTCGAAAGGAAAGCATAATATTACTTATCAAAAGGCTTGCAGTGATTTTATAAGTGAACTGAATTCTGAAGGAAGGGAAAGTTATGCTGTATTAATTGAAAGAAGTTGTCGATATTTTACGGAGTTCACTAGGGGAGAAATACCTATGTCAGATATAACTCCAAATATGATTGAAGGATTTTCAAAATACTTGAAAACAAAAAGGAACATAGGGAATACAACAATTGGGATGATGATGTCTCAAATAAAAGCTGTTATTAATAGAAATATAAATTCAGGTTATGTCAGATATGATATACATCCATTTGTGAACAAGAAAATTCCTAAATCTCCAGTTCGCGAAGTTGATATATCTTTGGAAAGCCTTAATATAATAAGGTGCAGTAATCCAAAAGAGAAAAAATACATTGTTGCAAGGGATGTGTTTATGCTTTCTTTTTATTTAGGCGGAATGAATTTAATAGATATAATGAATACTCGTTTTGTTAATGACAAAGTAGATTATGTCAGAATTAAAACGAGGCTTAAAACGGAAGCCGAACAGCATTGCCTACTTCCAATTACTGAACCTGCAAAGATGATAATAGATAGGTGGATAGATAATAAGACAAAAAAACTGGATTTTGGATATAAATTTTCGTATCATAATTTTTCAAGGTATACATGCCGATCTCTTGCTACATTAGCAAAGGATTTGGGAATAAAAGAAAAGGTAGTCTTTTATTCTGCTAGAAAGTCGTTCGCTCAATATGCTTTTGATTTAGGAATACCCGATAATGTAATAGACTATTGTCTTGCTCATTCAGACAAGGGTAGGGGAATTGTCAGGTATTACACAAAAACTCGGTTTAAGCAAGCTGAAATAGCTATAAATAGGGTTATTGATTATATTAATAATCCTGATAAATACAAGGAATATATTGAAATGAAAGCCGATATAATGATGATGAAAGGGTAGGGGAAGGCAGCTTATCCGGCTGCCTTTTCTATCTCAATTCAACAGGTTCATCCTCCCATGTTAGTTCTCGTCCAAGGATTTTCTTTATTGTACCTTTGGGGAGTTCGATGCATACATCATTATGCGGATCATAGTCCCAACATCCTTCATCTCTGTAGGGTTCTTCATCTCCTCCTCTTTCACAATAGACTTCACATTCAATAATACGTTCAGTCCCATCTTTGTCAACACATAAGTAAGTCATATTATTTTCCTTTCTCTATCTTTTCTCTAAATGTTCTCAACTGGTCAATAGTCGGGTAAAACGTAGGATTCTCCCAGTTCCTCGAAATCACCGCTATCATCGAATCAAGGTATTTTCCGCAATCGAGAATCTTGGCGCATTTATCTAACTGGAATTCCCCGGCTGGGTATCTCTTATTATTGAGCGTTTCTTTAGCCCAAGTTAATAGCTCGTTTATCGAGTCGTAGTCGTATTTCTTTTCTTCTGCCATAATGTTAGTTTTCGGCAAAGGTATAAAAAATCCCCGACTACATAGCCAGGGACAAACACAAAGATATAACCCTTGCAATAATCGCAAGAGGAATCAGCCAGTACAACCACCTTTCTAGGCGTTCCATAGCATCACCAGCAGAAGCCGGCAGAAATCCGAGTGATACCGGTCGTCGGCCTGTGAAATCAAATCATCTATGTAGTCTTTTTCTCTCATTTTCGACTGTTACATATATTCCTGCCAAAATGCCCCTTAATATCTTCGACATAAGTTTTTCCTGCAATGTTCACATAAGAAGTTCTTCGCTATCGGGAACATCTTCTGACCTACCTCACCGGAAAGATATTGGGCTTCCTCCCCGTAGGGATCAATATTGAATGCTTGTGAGATATGCCGGCACAAGTGCCCTTTTTCGTGGTCCCATGAGTTTTGGAACTCTCCCGGGGAAGAAGTGAGAGCAATTACCATCACAGTCTCACGCTCCTCAAAGTCCGAATAAGTAAGACCGGTATTGAGGGCCCCGGAAGATAGGTTTCTGTATGCCTGTTTGAAATCTTCCCCTCTACAACCGATACGGTGAAGTTCGCACAGAATCTCACTGGTCCAGTAAGTCGTTACGGCATAATACACCCTAACTCTCCAATCATATTTCGGTATGTAGAAATCCTGGACTATCATAATCAGAGCATATCATCCCACATTATAGGTGTGCCACTTCCGATACAATCCGCATAGAAACGGGTAAAAGGAAGTCCGTCATACCCGTCTGGATCATCTATGTAATCCTTCAAGAATAATGCCAAACGGGATTCATCTGTAATGGAACTCTTATAATAATCAGCTTTCGCCATATTGGCTACATATACGCAATCGTACCCGGCATCTTTCTCCAGTTTAATTCCGTATTTTTTCAGAAGCTCCTCCACCTCTTCCTTTTTGATCGGAACGAGTTTTTCCTTCTGCTTGGTAGTCTTGTTCTCAACTTCCATTTTAGAAACAGCCCATTCGCACATCTTCTTAGAGAAGTGCCAGCCGTATAATGACAGATAATTTTTCATTGCCGGCGGCATCTTGTCATACACATCTAGTCTTTGTCCCATAATAATTGCTTTATTAGAATAAGAGGGGATTTCTCCCCTCATACGATTAATAGAACTCACCGTTTGAGCGTCTGCGTCTGCGCTCTCCCATATCTCCGTACATAGGGGATTCCGGGAAATAACCCGGCATACGACGCTCGTTCATGCCATCGCTGTCGTAGCGTCCATTCTCACGGAATCCCATTCCACCGCCACGCATTTCACTCATGGCCTTCTCATAACCATGACGACAACCTTCACGATAAGCTTCTTCAATTTCGCTTTTTCCTCTCATTCCGAAGTCACGATCATATCCATCATGCTCTTCTCTAATTGTCCACATTCCCATATTATTTACTGTTTTTAGATGTCTCCTTTGTTCCAAGCTGTTCCATCAGTCGCTTATTCATTTCCATAAGGTCCGCCATATTCTTGCTCATTTCGGACATTTGACCTTTTAATGATGCTATTTCCTGCTCCTGTCTTTGCTTTTCTGCAAATTCAGGGTTAAGAATGGTTAGCATCTTGTCGCAGCCGGCAATCACGCTTTGATGAAAATCTATGCTGTTCAGAATATCAATGCTTTTCTGTTTCATAGATGTAACTTCCGAGTTCATTGCATCACGGGAACAGGATAATACAATATTACCGTTCTGTCCAAAATCCGCAATATCTCCTCCTGCCGGAAGATTCTGAAAAGTTGTGTTTTGGCCACTTATGTTAATTACAATATCCACAACCATTTCCGTCTGGGGAATTTGACCAATAGGAGTAGGCATAGGGTACTTGGGTTTAGGAGCCGAAACACTGACTACTGATCCTATTTCAATATAAGGATTCGCATCCTTATGAAGAATATACAACTGATTATTTGCTCTTAACGATTGAAACATAATGATTGATTTAATAGGGCTACCGCATTACACGATAGCCCGTGTTTTTACTTACTTTTTGCTGCTACCGCTTCCGAAGTTGGAGCTGCCGGAGTAGTCGGTCTATATCCTCCATTTACCAGATACAATTCGTTTGTATACTTGTTATAATGGATTTCATAGATGCCTGTACCGGCTAGGTTGGCGACTGTTACAGGCTCGTTATTGTAAGCCATCAACGGTCTTGTGTCCCCATTGGTCCCAATCAGTACAGGAAGCGTTGTTGCCGTCCCGGAAGGGATAGGCTGGCGAAGATTAACATAGAACCCTCCTACATAGTCCCGATTACGGAACGCATGATTAGGGAGTTCCAACGTCACATTCTCCGTGCCGACCGTTACCGATACAGTAGGCAAGGTGTTTAAGTTCACCCGCCCAATGCTCGGAAACAGAAAGGGGAATCCTGTAAAAAAGTTAGGCCACATAATTACCTCCTTTCTTACCGGATCAACCCCAGTAGTTATTACAACCGCATCCGCTACGTCCGTATGCTGCGTCACCGGCATAAGCACCGAAAGCAGCCGCACGGTAAGTATCCATGTTTACACCGACAATGTTAGGGTATTGAACCGGAACTGTGTTAGGCAACTTGCATTTGATTCCATCAACATCGCTTTGCAATGCTTGCAATCCCGCTGCAAGAGGTGCAATCTGTTGACCTACTGCATTTAAAATTGTAGCATTTTGGTTGCGTTGGGAGATTTCAGCAGTAAGGGTTGCCTTTTCCGCAGTAAGAGACGCAATCTTGTCCTGCAATGCCTGATTCTGCATAGCATCCAACTTGGCAATGATAGCCTGCGTATTAGCTGTTGCACTGTCACGCAAAGAAAGCGTATTTTGGTTGGCTGTGTTGACTAATGTATTAGTCTGGTTGCACATTGCAAGCTGGCTCTCATATCCTTGTGTGGCTACAAGCTGCTTCATGTCGCAGCAACAGTTGCAAATTTGAGATGTCAGAGCGTTGTTGCCTTGCATAATTGCAGTAAGGATGCTGTTGGTGTTCTGACCCATTTGGTTACCAAGCCCACAGATTGCCTGTGATACGGAGTTAATACCGGCAAGGATTTGATCGGAAGAAGTGTTCACGGCTTGTGCCAGTGATGCAATGTCGACACCGTTTCGGTTAAGTGTCTGCATAATCATCTCCCTTCCTTCGTTCGCCCCCTGATTATTATTGCCGCCAAAGCCGAAATTACCATTTCCGAAAATAGCTGCAATCACAATAAGCGCAATGATGTCTTGAAAACCACCATTGTTACCAAAGAAGCCACCGTTGCCATTGCCGCCTCCAAGCAGACCCATCAGGTAACCGGTGTCAACTCCTCTGTTTTGCAAAGACGGAAGAATAGAAGCAAGCAGGCCGTTTCCTGAAGCCGCTCCACCGTCCTGATTAAAAACGTACGTTCTTTCCATAGAGATTTATACTTTTTATTACGGTCAATATCAACCGCACACAAAAGTATATATTAGCGATATCATAAATCAGCACTCATTTGCAAGCGATTTGCGAATATTTTGCAGATATATTGCAATCATTTTGTTTGTATTTTTGCGGCTCTCGAAAGTGGATATAAGATAGCGTATACTGGCAGATGTCTTATGAAGTAGAGCGGCTATCTGTTCAGGATATAGACCGTATTCAGTAAGGAAGAATACTACGATAGAGCGGGCATCGACAACCTCGGTCACTTTGCTTGATGAAAGGATTAGTTCAGTAGAAACTTCAGTTTCTTTTCCTACAAGGTTCAATATTTCGGCAAAAATCTCTGACTTACACATGGTAATTAATTTTTTTGTTGTACTTTTGCCCTTGCCAATCGAATTATACAGAACAAAGAACAAAAGCATGCTGAATAATGTTAAGGATATTATAACCCCTGGCACATCTTCGGCATGCTTTTGTATGTTTAAAAGTTCGATTGGCGTCAACTTTTGTGCTAGGGGTTCTTTTTACTCTGTCCCCCGAAAGAGCTACATTTGTTATAATAACCGGCCTTCTACTTTACCGGGTAAACTTAGTGCTTAGGATTAATTAATGTATCATTTTGCCCTCCTTTCTTGATAAACCTTTTTCCAACGGAAATTGTTATATAGGTAAAACTTAAACTTTTCATACCGGAAACGGTCTGTGAAGATAGTGCCGGTTAATTTCTGAATAGCTTAAGCATTAACACAATAGATAGTATTACAATTACGCCAACAGCCCAGCCGCCAAGCTCTATTTTCATCCGCTGCCACCGGGTTAATTGTTTCTCCACCGGATAAGGGATCTGCACGGAATCGGTCAGCATAACCGTATCTGTTTTGTTAATTGTCAGATACCGGTATTTATACCGATACTTCTCCTTGTAGACAGTATCTCCCTTTACGAATAGGAATATACTGTCATGCTCATAGATGCTGTCAAAACGGATGCTATCACGTGTCTTATACTCCGTCTTCACAGTCTCTACCGGAACATACTTGATGCTCCGGCAGGATGTGAGACATATTGCCAATGTCAATAGAATGATGTAGAGCAAGTTTTTCATAAAACACTATCGCTTGAAGACCACTCCGAACTTGCCAGCAAAGTATTCAATTCTTCGCCTTCGTATACCGGATAAGGATAAGACACAATCGGTGTCTCTCCGTCCTCTGAAAGAGTCATAATCATTTTACTTGCAAATATTTCAGCATAATGTTCGGCTTTCATCAAAGCCTTTTTACCATTCAAGCTTATACGAGGCACTAAATTTCTTTTATCCAGCTCCTCTTGTGGAACTTCCTCCAAATCGGAATATGGAAAAACGATGTACTGTAACGTTGACATAAGTTATTTTATAAATGTTATTTTGTTAATAATTTCGTTCAAATTCGCTGTGGGGAATGTAATGTATTTCATAATTGCTATTAAAACGTTTTATTTGCGATTAGGAAGGAAGCAATTTTTTTAGCTATTTCCTTGAATCCTTTTTTAGGGTGTGTACCATCACTATCATTAAAGTATTGGCTGAAATTATACTTATTCCACCCCAACGTATTATACATATCACAGCATGGGATATGGTTAAGTCTTACTTCATTTTCAATAGCTTCACTAAAATCTTTAAGTGTCCCATTTTTCAATGAGTCAGAGGTGTTAGGCTCATTGCTTCCTGATTGTGGAAGATATGGTTGTTCAGTGCTACCCATCCTATCACTCCAATACCTATCATCCCATTCGGAAATAGAGTAAGACGAATATCGAACAATAGGGGTGAACCAATAGATTTTCACATGAGGGTATGTCGATGATAACAATCTTATAATTTCATTGACAGCTCCTAAAGTCTTACCAATATCCGTACTTCCACTCTCACCTAAAGTCGCAGAATATGAAGGCCAGTCATTTGTTCCTGCAAAAACTGTAACTGCATCAACAGAATCCCAATCTACGGACTTCAACAACTCAATTATAGCTGTTTTATCACTATTTTTAAGCTCCTTCAAATAGGTCGCAGCATTTTCTTGCATAGTGAAATCCTGGGAGCAAGCGGCTTTCACCATGTTTATAACATCCAGTGCGGCATATCCCTGCAATTCGCTAGTAGGAGTTTCTACAGGGTGGGTCCTCTGGCGAATCTGTGTGCCCCCAATACCTACATTAAACACTTTTGCACCATAAAATTTCTCGATATAATCACTATAACTACGACCTTTATCATCTTTAAGCTCTGTAATACTATCTCCAAATGCTACAATTTTAGAACCTTTCAAATCTATGTTATTTAGTATATATTCCATAGAATCAGGAGTCGTGTAAGTAAATGAATAATCTACAGGTTCGATTACCTCATCATCAATACTCGTAGAATAGATATATAAATAAGGATATCCGGGCTGAATATTAATTTCTATTTCAGTATCAAATGATTGATTTTTGAGGTAAACCTTAAGTGTTCCGGATTGGCTATCCTTGTAATATATATTAAAAACAGGAACTGTAGGAGAAGCACATTGAACTTTCAAAAAAATAGGTAATTTCATGTTGGGAAAAGGGACATAAATAGCTATTCTTTTCATAGTAGATTGAAGCACTTCTTTGCGAATAATACCATCTAACGCTATTCTTATATTTTCGTTGTTTCGGTCGATAGCTTGTGCATATTCAATCCAAGCCTTTTCGGTAGTTCCGATTTCCTGTATCTTTTCTAAATTTTCCATATCATTCGTTTTTAATTAATGTTTCATTTGAAATTAAAGTCTCGTTATTCAGCATTGTCAAGTAGCTGGAGATAACAAGGTTTATCTTTTGAGGGGATTTGACTATCTTTCCCGTAATCTCGTAAACGCCATTATCACCAGATATGGATATGTCGCTGATAGCATTGCACGACACCTCCATTAGCTTATCAGAGGTATTTGGCAACGTTACAGTGATGGTAACCATGCTATCTACAGAGATATATTCTCCGGGATTAACAGAATAGGAAATGGAAGAATAAGGTAGATTACTCTTCACTATCGGTCTGAACTCCACCATATCCGGATACAGCGTACCCAGCTTGTGCTTCTTCAACTGACGCTCGATCAAGAACTCGGACATACTATATGGGAAGGACATGAGAGAGTAGATAGCTCCATTGAAGAAACGAGAATCTCTATCTCGAATTGTTCCTAGCCACATGGAGTCACTATCTTCCGCTGTCCCTGCCTCAATTGATACTCCGTTGTATAAGTACTTAGATAAATACGATATTTTCCTTGATTTTTCTATATTTAAATTAGTGGTATTTAGCCCAAAACTATAACAACTCCCCGCATTTGCCTCTAGTTCTAGGATAAACGCTCCCGGATTTCCTTTACTAACAATACCTCCATCTGATGCTTCTATTTCTCTATCAGCAACAACAGTATAATCCTTGTAAATCGGCATCCCTGTCACCTTACCGAAGTCACTTACTCCGTCAAGGCGGAGAGCACCTGCGTGGGAGGGAATCTGGGTGATAGTTATATTGCATGGTTCATTTACAATTCCTGGAATACCTCCAAATCTTAATGTTAAATCCGTAGCTCCATCAGGTAAAATATATGAATATACACCATCTTGTTTTATATCATTATATATAATTCCCGTAGAAGTAGTGTACTTTATCTCCAAATGCAGCCCTATTGATTGCATCAATTCTGATACACCATTAACATTAATGGAATAAGTACCGTTAACAGTTGGATAATTTACAATAGTTGAATACGTATTGGCAATAGTTGCCGTGACTTTCCAATTAGGATAATTATACTTCCCAATACCACTATCCCCATCCCAAGCTAGATTGTTCAACTGAATATCCCTACCATTACCTGAAAAGTCAATCAGCTTGTCACCAAACTCTGCGTGGTTCTCGTTGGTGATTCCCTGCTTGATGGTGTTACACAGTATATCAGGTTTAAGAGTTCTATCCAAGTTATAGTAGGCTATTACCTGATTAATCTCATCAGTAGTCAGTACTCTATTGGCAATGAAAGTCCAGTACCAAGCGAGTTGAGATATATTTTGAATGATACCGGCACTTTTAAAACCTGTAACATAATACTTATTATCAAGACCTAAAGATGTGGAAGTTCTAACTATATAATCATTCTTATCACCTAATATATTATTTATAACAATAGCATTCTCTTTATAGTTATAAGTATAGCCATATATTCCTGTTTTATCAGTATTTATTCCTCTATTGGCAACAAATGTATGGTCTTCTTTTAATTCTCCAATTAGATTTGTCCAATTGTTATCCAATGATAACTTATGAATCATACTCACCACCGTAATCTCGTTACTACCTCCCAGCATCTCCTGTACTGTCTTGGTGGAAGTAATCAGGTCATCAACTCCGTCGGTGACGAAGGCGCCATAGTAAGGACTATCTTTATCTGCGTAGCCACTTCCTTCAGTGTAAGCTGCGTTGCTGATTACAAACGGATTGTCAGGGTCTACCAAGTTCTTAACTATAGCCCTGTCCGGATCGTCGTTACTCTTACCGTAGCAGATGCACACAGCTTTCAAGGAGGCTAAGACTTCCGGGTCGATGTAAGGACGCTCGGAAGCAGCTCCCGGAACTCCCAACTTAATCGCATTGATGCGGATAGGATCAAGCCCTATCCGGTCAAGCCTAATCGGATTTAATCCTATCGCTCCCATTATTCTTCTGATTCAAAGTATTGAGCCTTGACAGGCTGCGTTTCACATTCAACCTTGATGTATTGTCCGGGTATAAGACCGACAACGGGGCGGGCGAAATTCAGAGTAGTGAAATTTCTAGTCTCTACAACGGAGTATTTTTCTCCATCATAGCTTATATAAACAGCCAGTTTCCCGGATTCTTTAAACTCTAGCTGAAGCCCAATAGTTTCTGAATTTACTTGTATGGCATCGCTTAGGTAACGTTTTTCTGCGATCTGGCTAAATGTGATATCTGCTGATTTCATGATTGTTCCTCCTATTGATAAAGTTTATAATAAATCCCATCCGGCTTCTATGTCAGCCATAACAGCCGGAACTCCATTCTCAACACGTGAGATGGCAGCAGCAAAAGCGCACATGGTTGCTTTGTCGTTGATGTCCGGAACGTATGTGTTCGGGACTTGCATTTCGCTACATACACGGCTGATATATCCGGCTGTATTATTCTCGTTCTCCGGTGCCCACCGGTGGATAAAATCTGCCACCGTCTGACAGCCATGTCTTTTACGGTAGTTTTGCAAGGTTCGGATAAGGGCACGGTAGCCCCATTTCATTTCTGTAAACTGGAAGAACGATTTGTCCTCCTGCTTTTCTCTCAATCCCTGCCATTTATCTTTTGTGATCCGGATATTGCCCGGATTATTATTTCTCAAACCTCTTGGTAAACTCATGCTTATTTCCTCCTATAATATCAATGTTAATACTCCCAACGCCAGACCTACGCAATCACAGATGATGTCTTTAATTGAAAACTCTGTTTTCTTGAAGTATTTGTCGTATACTTCCTTCAGGACGAAGATCACGACGGTTATAATGATTGCTGACCACAGTGGCGTATATTTTGATAGCCACATAACTAAGTTCTGGCATACTATAATATGTGCCATGCCGTCTATTCCGATCTTGGATAGAAGCTTGCTGGCTAATGCGCTGATTTTATTTATGTGATTCATCACCCTTTACTTCTTTATTGTTGTTAAGCCTATCAACCAAACTATTAAACTTCCCATTAACATAAATCCCAATCCCAAATATACTGCCAGCATATATCAGACATTGAGCAAAAAACCACAATACACTGTCATGAATCTGACCTAACGGCTCTACAACAAAACCTGCAACGGATAATCCGACTCCAGCAAACAACATTCCCACTGCGGTCCATACTTGTATATCTTCTTTTGTATTCTTTTTCATACTAAACAGGTTAGATAAACGGTCAACAATGAAATTACCTCAATCCAGAACATCGGCTTTCTCTTTATGAAGTCGGAGATGAAGTTACCGGTCCAGTGCTCACTCATGGAGATAGCCATGTACGCAATGAATCCAGCCCATAACAATAACCAATACCAAGAATTGCAACCTACCCATATCTGGGAGAAGATTAAAGACATAGCAGCACCGATACAATGGGCGGTTTTCTGGCTTCCTTTGAAATTGGGAGATACACCCAATACAATCATCCCGACAACCGAAAGGAATACAAGAAACTGGCTGTTTTCCGTACTTGCTTCAAATGCTGCCGGAAGAAGCAATGCACCGGAGCCGATCATGCACAAACCGAACCAAAACTTATGCGTCAGGGCATAGTAGGTGTCACTGATAGAGTAAGGAATTTCCTCCATCTTTTTAATCATTGCAAAGACGTAGCCGGCAATGAGGATGAACGACATTAATACTAGTAGAATCATAGCTTTATCTGTTTATAGTTTATAATACAAAATTGAGTTTCTCCGGATAACCGGTTTTATAATTATAGTAATTAACCTCTTCTTTGCTAAGCAAATTTTTCACGGCTGCAATATGAGCCTGTGTAGTATTGTAGCAATCAAGAGCGTATAATTCTAATTGGTCAAGCATATTTAAAGCGTCATTTACGGGAATTACATACTTCTCCGCATTGTACCACAAAGTAGTATATACCCGGCCCGCTTCTTTTTCTATGTTTATTGAGTTGACTAATCCTACACGGGTGTCTTTATCCAGCCATATTTGTTTTCCGTCCAGCGTCAAGGAGTTTACAGCATCCGACTTGTCGTAAGCGTTGATCTCTGCGATCTTTATCTCTTTCAATTCATCAATGGTGTACTCATGCTCAACCAATACCGGGTAACCGCTTTCGTTCTCCTTGATTTCTTTTCCGGATGATTGACCGTCAAGCAATTCCTGCCAGTACTCCACCGATATTTCTACTGCTCCTTCTTGTGGTTTATCATAGAAACCATTTTTCCAATATATTTTTCCCATAATATTACCTCCTTATTTCCATCTACCAATTGCAAACCATGTAAAATTCCAGCTAGTCCAAACAATAGCCGGAGTTGAATTTATTCCACGGGTGAGAACTCTACAATATGATGTATATTTACCATTAAGGTCATACCCCGGAGCATATATAAAAGATTCACCTGTATTATTTACTGCTCCAGTGAAATAAATGTTATAATCAGTATTATAGAAACTGGTAGGAAAATACAGATTAATTGCCCCCCCGGTTGCTCCGACTCTTGTCCCCCACTGTATCAAAAGCCCATTATTGAACTTGGCATAACCGTTTGCTCCCAAAGAAACCGTCATAGCGTTGGAGAGGTCTGCTTTAGCCAAGTTGGGTATCATTGCCAATAGTTCTTCAATCCTAGCTCCCGAATATTGACTGTTATAATCACTCATAGAACTTACTCTTTATAACGTTAAACGTACTGCCGTCAGACAGTATAAACCGTCCTTCGGTCACTGCAAATGCCTGTCTTTTCCCTTCTTGAGATACCGTAGTAGAAACGGAAACTGGATTATTGCCCTTAGTAGTCGAGAACACGACAGTTTGTTGCCTGTCCAATCCTTCATTGGCAACATCGCTCATTACGCTTGCGGCTCCATTAGGGCCGGGCGTAATGACAATGTTTCCTTCTCCTTTCTTCCAAGGTACAAGTATATCCATTATGCGGCAGTCCAAGAAGTGTTAGACGTAACAGCAACGGAAACAGCTGAACCGTTTTGAGGAATTGTAATTTCTGTTGGGGAAACGGATAGTTTTGCGTCTCCTGCTGCCTGTTTGATTGCAATCTGTACAGCCTGACCACCGTTTGCGGTTACTTTTAATGTTCTTACAACTTCTTCAATAGTTTCATTTGCTGGGAATTCAAGTTCTATGGAGAATGGGAACTCTGCTGTAGCACCTGGGTCACCTGTGATGCTAGCCGCATTATCTGTCTGTGTCCCATTCGCACTATATTTCGCTGGAATGGGAACATCTGATACGCTACCCGCCCATGCAAAGGTCAGCTTTTGAGAATTAGTCTTACCTTCAACTGTGACAGTCCCGGCAGCTTTGGGCGCAGACATTTCCGCTCCGTTATCAAAAGATGCAAACTCGGATTTAGGAGTTTGAGTTACTTTATAAGTTGCAGGAGTAGATACTCCGACACCCGTTATTGTCACCGTACCGGTTCTAGCTGTACGACCTGTATGAGCACTTGCACTGTTTGCAATTGTCCCATTTCCGCTTCCAATTGAAGGGTTTAAATTTAACCAACTAGGCTTTGCCATAATTCAAATCATTAAGTAATTAAACAATAAAATTTTATTCTTTTGTTGCTGTGGTCCATACCACATTTGACAATACATCTACGTTATCTTCAAAGTTATTGGAGGGCATCAACCAGATGTAATCAGGCTCTACTCTCAAATAAGCATCTTTGCCAACGTCACAGACAATCCCTACCGACACTTTAATTGAACGGCTGGGATTTACAGAGACATTTATCCCAGACAAAGGAGATGTGCCCACCTTTATTCCTTTCGAGGCTTCTATGTTAACCCGTATGCATCCCATATTATACAATTCTTATTCCGGTTGCCGACTTGTCTACCTCCGGTCTTATTCCTCCTTCATAATCAGTGTCAGGAAGATAAGCCGTGGTTTCTATCCAAATTTCTCCCCTCCCTATGATGTTGGTATCAAGGAAACAAGTATAGCTGTTCTTATCATTACGTACCATTTCCGACTTCTTGATCGTCTGGGAATTGAGAGTTACAGAGAACTTGCATTCGAAATCTATGTCATCCATTGTCAAGCCCGAAGGTAGTTCAATAGATACTGCTAATTTTATGATCGTTCCTTTTGCTACCATTGTTTTCAACTTATTTATTCTTCTTGTGATAGAGCATTGCTGACAGCTATTCGATCAATGACACGAGTAAATAACTGCGTATACTTTTTTAGAGATTTAGCTTGTTCAGGGGATATATCAACTTCTCCTTTCCGGTATATATCTTGAGCAAGATTAAATTCTCCAAGATCACCTGTATTTTGATAAATCGCATTTCCGAATGCTTTAGATACATCGACGGTACTCTTGTTCCCTTCGAGATCGGTTAATTCTATTTTTCGAAAGTCTATTTTCATAATTATTATTGATATCTATAGCTAACTATATAATAATGTGAGGAGCAATATCTAAGCAAAAGGGTATTTCCTCTTCCCAAAGAAATTGCTCCATTTGAATCCAACTCTGGGCTAAGGACTTCTCCTGCATTGTTTAACAGTCTACCATCAGATGAACCTTTTAAGGTAATCCGATGAGCTGTGGTTGGGTTCCATGTAATGACAATACTTAAGAGAAAAGAGACATCATTATTTATTCCTAAATTACTTCTTCCTGGTAAAACCATTCCTAAGTTAACAACAGACTGACCATTAAACACAAAATTATGAGTCCTTTTTATAAAAGTGGTAAGCACATCTGTATAGGCTTGCCCTATATATCCATCTTCGAATATTGCACGTTGTCCTATGCCGTATATGTTACCATCGTATTGGATTGCTGTTTGCTGTGACCAGCCTAAATCGTCTACAGCCGGACGGAATTTTGCATAAACGGCAGTACCAGAATCTACTTCCGAGCTTGTAAAATCAAATCTTCCTAAGCATGACATTCCCGAAGAAAGTGGAAACACATTAGTTCCAATCCCAGCCCATGATTTTTCATCTGAAAATTTAATGAAATCTTTGTATAGGGATAATCCTTCATAAGCATTGTTATGATTGGGATCATCAACACCGATATGTGTATCAGATATTTTAAACCCGGCAATTGTTCCCTCTACGGCTGCTAGTTTCTTTACGGTCAAATTATCAACATCAATAAACTCCGTCTTTATCTTGCCGGCTTCTATGAAAGTCTTTCCGCCTACGTTTATTCCACCGGTTTCTGGAAGAGATATTTTACCGTCAGATGTTAGCTCGACACCTGTAACATTATGCTTAATAGAGCCTTCAGTCATTATCCAGCCCTTCGTTTTATCTAAGTTTCCAACAAATATTCCGGAAGAACCGAGAACATCAATCGTCGCATTCTGCGCAAGAAGGACGTTTGTTGCTATGTTCTCGAACTCGCTGAACTCTTCCCACTTTGTTGAGTCAAAAGAAGTTGTAGACGTATGCGTGATCTTACATAACTTGTTCTGACCGTCATAGATTACTGTATCTATGAATGTCTCATTGTTATAATACTCGGTATTGGCTTTCCATACTCCACGGGGACGGAGCATTGCACCGGGTAACCCTGTTTTTCCTTGGCTTCCAGTGATGCAAGCCGGATCGCTTTCCCATGTCGAACCATTCGTATAAGTTACCTTTGTTTTAGTCCATAGGTACTTACCATCCTCCCATTTGGGAGACGTTGTAGACCACGCTCCGCCTTCCAATGATGAAGAAGAGGTTGACAGGTAAAACAAAACATCAACGGCACTTATCCCTACGCCATCGTTTCCGCTTGGTCCCTTTCCACCTGTTACACATACCGGATCTGTCTCTGTATATGTATTGTTAGTGTAGGTGATAACTACACGTGTCCAGATGTATTTGCCATCCTGCCATGCCGGAACAGAAGTCTGCCACGATCCACCGGTAGGCGTGCTGTATGATGTAGACAGGTAATATTGTTCGGCAACACTCTTGACTCCGATCCCAGTTTCACCCGTGGAACCGGTAGAGCAGATAGGGTTAGTGGTTGTTGATGTGCTGTCTGTATATGTTATTACTGATCTAGTCCAAATATATTTCCCATTTTCCCATGTCGGAGGCGTTGTGCTCCATGAACCACCAACCAAAGAATTAGAAGAAGTAGACAGATAATACTCTTCGACAATGCTTGATATTCCCCTACCATCATCCCCTGTATTACCTTTACCTCCGGTGATACAAGCGGGATTGGTTTCAATAGATGAACCGTCTGTATATACCACTTTGGTTTTGCTCCAAATGTATTTCCCATCTACCCAAGTTGGTGAGTTTGTAGACCATGAACCACCGGAAAGGGAGGTTGAAGAACTGGATAGGTAATAAAGGACATCAACGCTCTGTACGCCTTTACCGTCTTTTCCATCCTGTCCATCTTGCCCATCTTCCCCTTTAGAAATAACCTTCAACCAGTCAGTAGAAGAATCTGACGGCTCCTGCGTAGTCGTAGATTCAATGCAAATCCATGTGCTTCCGTTGTGGGTTACTTCGTCATAATACCAATACGTTCCGGATTTCCATTCACCCTTAAAAACCGGAACCGGTACTTCCGTCACACCGTCATTTGAAATCTGCTTGATCGTACCGGTCATGTAGATTCTGTTAAGATATGCACTATGTCCGGTCATATCCATTCCAAACAGTTTCAGGTTAGACAGGTCTCCCAACTGCATGGCAATCATATCCTTTGTGATCTCCCAGTTGTTTACACCCTTAAGGAAACGGATATAATTCTGCGTGGAATAGCTGGACTTCTGGCGTTCCGCATTGGTGAAGTTACCGTAGCAAACAAAGTGCATAGCCTTTTGAGGATGGTAAGTATATCCGCTGCGGAGAACGTATTTAAAAGAACCATTATCCAGCTTTTCGGTGATCCGGAAATAGGTTGTCTGAAAGCCTGTGTCATTGTTAAAGTTAGCCTTGCAAATATCATCCACTTCAACAGCTGCAACCTCTCCCGGTTCAAGCTTCAGGTAAACGATGCTGTTCTCTTCGTCCACTGATTCGATTATACCGCCTCCAGGTGCGTTCCATTCCTCACCCGTGATAACTGATACCCGGTTATATCGCAATTCCGGTACTTCAAGGAAATCACGTAGGCGCAACGACTTCGCATCTATATCTCCGGATGGGGTTATCAGCCAGCCAAGTAACTTTTCAGCATAATCAACAGAAGATATATTGCCGGAGAAGGCGGCATTATTGGCTGTAAGCTTATCAAGCACCTTTACAATATTGCTGCTCAATCCTGTTGCAGTTATCGTGTCCGTTACAATACCTTTGGTAACGTTAATGCCGTTCAGGAATGAAATAAGCCCTAGTGCTGTATCATCTTTCGTCTTACTTATAGCATAAGCTATAATCTCCTGAAGCACTCTTTTTGCAGAGAATACGTTTCTGTCAGACGGGATTGTCTTGTCATTAATCCCAATAACATATACACTGATTCCACCACCTCCGACAGCAGAGCCGGAATAGGTTTGTCCCTTGTAAGTAAGGGAATCAAGCTTGCTCTCTATCTCTCCGATACGAGAATATGAGGCAGTTTCACCGACTGTATAAATCGGATGATCGTAAGGAATATCCAGCGGCCACTCGAAACCGATTATTCTTGATTGTCTGCCTTCCGGGAAAAATGCCTTATTTATCAGATTGATCTTAGCCCCGACTTCGTATGTACGGATATTACCCTTATTGTAGATGAAATCAGCATCCATCTCACAATCGTAGGTGGACGGGTCAATCATGGATTTCTTTACGTATTCCTTTGCCTTTTTGAGTAGATTCTGCTCTGCGTCCGGCAACATCTGTTCGGAGATGTATGCGGTATCAAAGCCGTAAAGGATATATGTGTCTGCGGGGACTTCTTCACCGTCCTCCATGTGTGCGGTTTGCGGATAAAGAACATCATCCGGAAGAAAGCGACCGTAATCCTCATTGCGGACAATTTCGAAGGTTGTTCCGGTGTTATCGCTTTCTACAATATTGATAGCAAAGTCCATCCCGGCAAGCTTGCCAGTTTGGAATATCATGTGAAGTTCCTCACCATCCAGCCTAAAATCTTCTGTAAAGTTCTTCAGTCCCGTATCTTTGAAATTATAGATCCGATATTCCTTATCGTTATCGTCTACCTTGTCATCGTGGCTGACACTGGATATTGTGCCCTTGTATTGGGGATATTCATCCTCAAATATAACGATCTCTTCGATTGCTTCCTCTTCTGGCATTTCCACGTTATCCGGATCATTATAGCGTTCATCTCCGATATTGATACGTTCACCGGTCGGGCTGTATTTATAAGCATCTACATAAGAAATACCCTCCGGAAGCATAAGGCGTTTCTGAACAACTCCGTTAAGGGTCATTTCCTTGTCATCCTTACTGAAGTAGTTATCGGGGACTTTACCGCTTATGATGTTGTTAATGGTGTACCGATTACCTGAAGAGACGGTTACACCTTCCGGTAGTTGGATAACGTTTGAGTTATCTCCAGACAAGAATGTCGGATTATAAATCGCTTGAAAAGTCTGTCCGGCATTTGCACCGGTAAGGAATGTTATAGAGACAGAGTTACCATTGTCACCGTACTTTATATCTTCTTCTTTTAACAGGAAGTTGATTATAGCACTACTTGTTGAAGTTATATACCAAACACTAACCCCAACGTCTATAGAACAGTTTGAAGCTTGTGAAGGAAGACTGAAACTTACAAGTTTGTCTTTTATTTCGAGAATTTCTTCAGTACCTACCGGTGCGGTTGCATTAACCTGCTCATTCAATAGGGTAATAGTTTCCTCTATAGAATTTACAGTATAGTTTAATGATACCCACAATCTGAATATCCCGTTAAATCTTACCCCGGATGACATGATAGTCGAATACTTTATATGAGTAATATTAAACTCATAATTACCTTTTTCCAGAGTTCCTATGTTTGTCTTTTTAACAACGTCGGCTAAATTTGTCTCATTAACAGGAACATTTTCAAATACATAGGCAGCATTTTCGGGGAATGTCAACTTTACCTTATTCTCTATCTTAGAACTAAGAGGGAAATAGCTGTTTTTGAGCGGTCTTGACGTATCGGATATATTACGTCCATTAACCTCTTTTACATCGAATATCAAATCTTTCCGGTAACTGGAAGGAATGTTACGGGTGGAACCGAAAGCGTAGATACGGGTCGCATAAGTGGTCTGGCTGTCGCTGCGTGTCATGCTGTTGACATTCACATTTTCTGTGTCTGTCAAATCACCGGCTTTGAAATCAACGGGTGGGCTGTATTCACAACGTCCGAAACAAATTTTATGATTCTCTATCCACCATTCACACTCCCAAGTCTCCGCCATCTGCGTGAGAGCGTCGATCAGGTTTACGTTGTCATAGGAAACGAGCTTGGAAGTGTTTTTTACTGTACTGTCAATCTCGTATATAAATTCTTCTTCTCTGAACTTGTAACCGAGTGCTTTCAGGTTATCAAGAAAGACTTTCAAATGCGTGTCAAGGGTAGCGGTGAGATTCCATGCGGCTTCGCGTCCGGTGGTTTCCGGTGTATAGAAAAACTTCTTGTTCTTCCATTTCCAGTAATAAGCATCAAGACGTAGTTCGTAGTCGTATGCACCGGTATTGGAGTTGTAGGTAGGCTTATACAGGTCTACCAACTCAAATATACCTAATTCATTGTCTACGTAGTCTCCTAGTTTGAAATAAACCGGATTGGAAAGGCTAAATAGCAAAGTAATATAATCTTCCTGCATCAAAAGGAAGCGTCTCTTCGAACCCTCATTGATAGGAGTCGAAAAGCGAATGTTGCCGGATATGTCTTTGATGTCTATCATAAGTTTCGTATACCTTCATACGATGTTTATGCAAAGATAATAAAAGTGAAATAAACTATGCCACTTAAAACGTTAAATTGTACGATTTTCAGGCGATGGATTATATTCAACTAACTTTAGTGAAAACTTAGCTATGCCTCTCATAAACTGTGTGAACTGATTACATGAGAGATATACTGTACGGTACATAATATTAGGTTGGTACTTTGTCCTAATATTTAATATACCGGTAGCAAGTTCTTTACAAAAATTGTTGTACTTCTCGAAAAAATCATCTTCATCTTTAGCTGTGAGATGAATGGTCAAAGTAAGATTACGTTCGTCCATTTTAGGATTAGCGGTTATTATACGCTTTCCGTGTTCTAATCTTGACTTGTTCTCTATGAACTCTTTATTAGGTGCAGGGGTCATCAATGCTGATAGGGAAGACGTGTCCATACTAATACCCCAGCTATCGTAGGAATCTTTGTTGTTTATAAAAAGCTCACCTTTAGGCATATTCTTATATTTTATAATGTTCAATATCAACGAGTTGATAAACCTTTAGTATTGACTTTAACTTCTGAAATATCAGCTCTTATATCATTCAAAAGTTTAGTATATTTAGTAATGTCCTCCAAATAACTGTTTGTTATAACGTGCTGATTGAGAATGTTGCTTAATGTTTCATTGCCGGCAGATGAGATTCCTATAAGGGAATTAACCCCAACCATAACAGCTATCATTTGATTCTTTATTTCTTCTCCAGCAATTTGTAAAGCAGTGAAACGCCCGGACAACTCATCTATAGAATCTTGGGTGACCGACGCTGATACTTTCTTTGAAGCTTCTTGGGATGAAGAGGAAGAACCTGTATATCCTGTTATTTCAGCAATTTTATCTCTTTCATTTATCGCGTCTTGAACCATTGCATCGTACTCTTTTCTAGCATCTTCCAACTGTTGTTTAGTAAGTTTCCCTCCATTTTCCTTCATCAGTTTTGCAATGCCATTATACCATTCTCTCAATTCATCATCAAACAACTCTCCCATAGAGAAATTAAGTAGTGCACGTTGCATATATTCGGAGAAATCTTCAGAAAAGCTTTTAGCATCCTTATCCATATCCATTAATGATTCCAAGAAGTTGTCTCTCAAACCATCAAAAGAAATTTGCATCAGAGACTCATTGATTTTCTCTGTTAACTCATCTAATTTTCCAGCTTGGTCGGCATACGCTTCAAGCTTTTCCATTACACGTTCTCCATATCCGCCTTTGCCGGAACTCTTAATTTGCTCATATATATCAGCATTACTAAGAAGCTCTCTCATTTGTTCGGGTGTCAGTCCCCATAACGAGTTAGTACCGGAGAAATTCTTATCCACATTTTCACGAACCCAACGTAGTTGTTCGTCATTCCATTCCATATAATATTGCCAGCTATGATGCGAATTACTGTATCTAGCTTGCTCACGTGCTATTTTGAGAGTATTATCAATCTGTTCTTTTTGATATTTATATGCTTGTTCGTATGCCGATATAGATTTGGAACCTGCGGACTTATCCATTACATCAGTTAATCGGTCAATCGATTTTTCTAATGTTTCGTTTCGGTCTGTTAATCTGTCGATCGCCTCTTGCACTTCTTTAGCATTGCTTCCGCTAATCTTGTTTATTAGAGAGTCAAATCCGCCAAAGGAAATAGCATTAAAAATATTGCTTACGCCATCCCGTATGGATTTGCCTAATGTGACAAATAAATCACCGGATAAAACATCGCTAAGAATTCCACTAACTGCATTGAATACTGAATCCAGCAAAGTTCCAACAAAATTACTAAGTCCATCCTTAAACACATCAATGAGTGATATGATCCAACCGACAATCGGAACTTTATCAAGTTTATCAGCAAACTTTTCCATAGCTCCTCCGGCTCCTTTACCAATTTGCAACAATCCTTCGTAGGCATTTTTAATGCCTCCAGAAGATAACTTCTGTAATCCACTCGTTACATTTTCCATATTAGCCTTTAAAGCTGTTGCGGTGTTAGTTAGGCTTTGTTGCATTTCATTGGCAGCACTTGTTTGAGCTTGTACGTTTATAGATGCTGCATTTGCATTTTGTTGGGCTATCTCAAAAGCATTTTGAGCTGCTTTTTTCTCCTCTTCTGTTCCACTTTTTAACGCTTTGGTGTAATCATCTTGGGCTTTGGCTAACTTGTCATGAGCCATAGTCTCTTCCTCAATAGCAGCAAGACGATTTTGTTCAGCTAGTTGATATGCTTTTATGTCTTGACCTAACTTCTTGAAGTTTAAACCACCAGCTCCGCCTAAAGATTGCTCCATTTGGTTGATGGCATCAATCAATGCTTTTTGGCTGTCTTGGTCTGAACTTTTAAACTTATCTGTTTGGACGTATTTCTTTGCTTCTTCAAGTGCCGGTTTAATCATATCATTAAACATGCTCCCAAATTCACCAAATACAGTAACCCAATCTATATTGGCTTTTATAGCTTCGGTTTCCTTGTTTTGGATGGCAACGTCACGTTGCTTTTCTAATAACTTAACTTGCGCACTATTTACTCCATTTTCTTCTTGTACTTTTTTTATCTTTTCAGCATATTCCTGCGCTATAGCAAATTTCTGTTGCTGGAATGTTCCATATTCTTTCAAATAATCATTTAAAGCCTGTTGTTCGGCTTTAAGTTGTTCCTTGGTTATATCAGCAATTGCTTTGTCTCTCTTGTTTTCAGCGTTTGTATAACGATCGGAAATCTCGATAGATTGTTCCGAGGTTAATTTCCCCTTTTGCTTTTCTGATAATTCTTTTTCTTGTTTCTTGATGGCGTCAAGTTCCTTTTGATAGTCAAGATCAATCTGTTTCAGCTTTTTCTCTGTGCCTTCCTTCATAAGATTGATTTCCGCTTGTTGATTTTGGCGACGAAGCGACAAAAGTTCTTCGGCTGTCTTTTGTTGTTCTTTTTTTTGCTTATTAGCTGCGGATTCTCGCTTGGAAGAAGAGTCATAGACTTTTAATTCTTTTTCTGCCTCTTTTAGCTTCTTAGTGTTATCTTTATAGGATTTTATAACGGAAGCGTCAATTCCTTCAAACTTACCAGCATCCAACAATTTTTTTTGAGAAGATGCTATAGAATTTAAGGCATCTTCAGCTTCTTTCTTTTGACCTTCCCAATACTTCTTATTGAATATAACAGGTTTCTCGGACTCTTTTTTAGCTTGCTCATCAGCTTTTTCAAAATCTTCTAAAGCTTTTGTGTAAATCTCAAGTTCTTTTTTAGCGGCAGCTAAATCTTCTTTTAGTGCACCAGTATATCCCCCTCTGTTTGTAGTTCTGATTATACTATTTTCTAGGCCTTGTACTTTTTGTTGTGACATTACAACTTTGGTCTTTAAACCAATACGTTGTTGGCGCAACATTTCATCTGTTTCCAGTTTGATTAATTCGGCATTTGTTTTTCTTTTTGCTGTTTCCCAATCCATATTTTGAAAAACTTCAGGCATTAAACGCTGTAATTGGCGATATGCGATGAAGCGTTCTTCTATAGATTTGGATTCATTACTTAGAATATTGGAAAGTTCTCCTGCTTTATTTTTCAGATCGTCGTAGTGGCTTTTTTGAGCTTCAAGAGCATTATTTGTTTCACGGATGGCTTTTTCTGTCTCACTTTCTGCAGTGGCAAGTTTATAAATGCCGTATGCCAATCCCGCGATAGCAGCAGCTGCTAATACATAGGGATTTTTCAGCATTGATAAATTCAATGCATCTTGCGCTTTTTTTGTCAAGACTAACCATCCATAGTGAGCTGCTTCTTTAGCTGTTAAAGCTGTAATACCTGATGCTTGTAAAGCTTGCAAGGCATTAGTTACCATTAAAGCGGTGCGATATGCCCCGTAGGTCCCTACGATTTCTATTAATATTCGTCCTACTTTCTCATAGTTTTCAACAAGATAGGAAACTCCGGATAAAGCATCATTAATAATACCTTCATTAGCTTTCCCTATTTCATTAAACATGGTAGAAATTGCATCCTCTATATTGGAAATCTGACCAGTGATTGTCTTGGACTGTTCTTGCATAAGGTTGTAGAACATTCCTCCTTCATTTGTAAGGTTTTGGATGACTTTCTGGACTTCCGGGAAACCCACTTTTCCTGCTTCAACTAAACTTTTTACTTCTCCTTCGGCTACTCCGAACACTTTTGCCAATTCGCGAATCATAGGAATACCACGCCCTGTGAATTGATTCAGGTCTTGTGTATATAGACGACCTTGGGTCATAGTAGTACCATAAAGATAAACGATGTCTCCGAGAGGTTGAGATAGACCGGCAGCAATGTTTCCTAAACGTATTAAATCGTCATTTACGTTTTCAACATTTTCTCCATAAGCAAGAAGTTGTTTTGCTCCATTTGCTACGCCTTGAAGGTCGAATGGGGTAGTGGCTGCTGTCTTTACAAGTTGCTGCATGAGGGCATTTGCCTTATCTTCACTGCCAAGCATTGTTCTAAATGCGACTTCTAGCTGTTGGAATTCTCCGCGAACCTTCGCAATATTTGAGATTAATTCTTTAGCGGTAAAACCTGCTCCAAAGGCGGCAGCAGCTTTAGTCATACGGTTAAACAAATCTTCAATGCCTAGCCCGCTTTGTTCTATTTGTTTGGAAGCGTTTTTTACTCCGTTTTCACACTCGTGTAGTTTGCGTATAAAGTTGGAGTTGTCACCGGTAATATCGAAGTGTAATCCAGCCATAAGTCTTTTCGATAGAAATAGTTCCGTGCAACATCACACGGCATTGCAAATATACAAAATATGCTTCTTTGTAGTGCTATATTTGTTATTAAAACATCCTTAAAAGTTTATTTTTTATCTTTAATTTTGTTTGCGTAGATATATTAAATATATTTGCACATATACAACAATATAAATAGAGCAATGGATTTTAAAGACAAAATCATGCAGCTATCTGAAAATATAAAGAAACAGAAAGATAGGATAGCTACAGAAGAAGCAACAAAAAATGCTTTCATTATGCCAATGATAGCTGCTTTGGACTACGATGTTTTTAATCCCTTTGAGGTTGTGCCTGAAATGGATTGCGACTTAGTAAAGAAGAAAGGGGAGAAGATAGATTATGCTATAATGAAGGATGAAAATCCGATTCTTCTTATTGAGTGCAAACATTGTAAACAAGATTTGAACTTGCATGATACTCAATTACAAAAGTATTTTGTCGCTTCTAATGCACGTTTCGGAGTGCTTACTAATGGTATAGAATATCGTTTTTATACTGATCTGGAAAAGGTAAACATTATGGATGAGAAACCTTTTCTTGTCGTGAATATGCTGGAACTTTCGGATACAGATATAGAACAGTTGAAGAAATTTCATAAATCTTATTACGATGAAAATGATATTTTAAGTACTGCAAACGAACTTAAATACACGACAGAAATAAAGACAATATTGAATAGTGAATTTGTTTCACCGTCATCAGATTTTGTGAAATTCTTTGCTAAACAGGTATACACAACAGGGCAAATAACCCAGAAAGTTGTTGAGATGTTCACGCCACTTGTGAAGAAATCAATGTCTAGTGTTGTCAATGACATAATATCTGACAGGCTTAATACAGCAATGAAGAACGATGAACAGGCTGATGATTCAGTTTTCGAAGAGGGAAGTTTGTCAGATTCTCCCCGACAAGATACAGACGACAAACTCCCGGAAGGAGTTGTATATATGGACAAGGACTCCGGAATTATAACTACACAGGAGGAATTGGACGCCTACAATATTGTGAGGAGCATCTTAAGAAAAAGCGTAGATGCCGCACGTATAACTTACAAAGATTATAAAACATATTTCGTCGTTAATCTTGATAACAGCGAATGGTTCTGGATATGCCGCATTTCCATTGGTGCAAGAAAGAAACGAATTGGGATACCAGTAGACAGGTACAAAAGCTGCGACTGGATTCAAATTGATAGCATAGATGACATATTCAAATATGCGGATAGACTTGAAGAATCACTTAAAATGGCAATAGAAAAGTTGTGAAAATTAAAACTCAATAATTATGAAGAAGAAAATTTTATTCTTACTAGCAGTGTTTGTGTATTCAATAATGGGGTTTGCTCAAGAAAAGAAAGAAGTCATCATTAAAGCTGGTACTGTTGTTCCTTTGGAAGCCATAAGTAATGTTAGAGCCTCTCAAGTACATGAAGGACAGAATATCGATTTTAAAGTTTCTAGGGATGTTATTGTAGATAAAATAGTAGCTATTCCAGCTGGCACTATAGCTAAGGGGATAGTGTATGAAGCAAAAAGATCGGCATGGTTTGGAACCAAAGGAAGATTAGGTATTAAACTACGTTATTTAACTCTTCCATCTGGAGATAATGTCAACTTTTCATCCTCTGAAGTATATATAACAGGGAAAAACAGAACTCCATTATCTGTTGTTATATTTTGTTGTACTTGCATTCCTCTTCCTTGTGGATCTAAAGCTGAAATGAAAATAGGTTATGAGTTTGATGCATCAGTAGCTAACAATACTACAATAACTTTAGAGTAATTATTTTAAAATTGTTCAGTTTTACCAATAAATCACGAGGATTTTTATATAACCCTCGTGATTTTTTTGCCTTCTATTTTTGCTTTTTGTTCTATTTGTCGTATTTAGTCCCATCTCATAGCTTTTATCTTTTCCATGTTTTTCGGGTCGTCTGCATTGACAAATGTCCTGTCATTGGAAATACGGGCTTCTTTCTTTTCTTCGTCAGTAAGATATACGGAAGTAATAGCATCTGCCATCAGCATTTGAAGGAATGAAAAACTAATTTCCCACACAATCTGCTGTGGAGTCATGTTGAGTTTTTCACATGCTGGCAATATCAAAGAACCAAATATGCTTTTACCGCCAAAAGTGATGGAATTGCCTTTCTTGTTTTTTATCATTGAAACTTTAGCTAGTTCTTTACGTTCCCGGTCAATCCCGAAATATTTGATAAACTCATCTGTATTATCTTTAGTAAGAACCATAACAAGAAGTTGAGCCATTTCTTCATTTGAAAGATTTTTCCTCAAGAACTGACATCTGCCATTTACAATTCTGTCATTAAATAGTTCTTCTTTCTTGTTGAGTGTGTGATAAGATAGTAGTCGGCAAACAATCTCTTTTTTTTCTTGGCATAATCTTAATGCTTCCATATATGGGTTTGCTTTAATAATATCAGCCTTCATATCAAGACTTTCAATGAGCCTTGAAAGTAGATATGTTTTGCCTAACGTTATTGGATATAGATAAAAATGCCGCTTATTAACCCGAAAGCCGTATGGTCTTTCCATTATGGTATCAGCGATATTCATTTCTATTATTTTTCTATTTTCGACCATATACTATTACTTTTAGAAAATAAAATGGCTATCTTCACAGACTGCCAATTTCAGACATGAAAACAAATCAACTCATGATTTTTAGAGCGGATTGATGGGCCTGCACCATCCCCTTCACTCTGGTAGAGCGACGCACGCCTGTGTGTGCTTAATCCGCATGTGTGCATCCACCTAATAGATGCACTATTCTCTATAAAAACTATACCTATTGCAGCCTATTAGCCTATGCCGGAATTCGGAGCGACTTCAAACTTGTCTCCATCACCATCTTCGTCATCCGGGTCACATTCAATTTTTGTAATAGGCGATCCTGTTGTAGGAGTAACAATAATTTTACCCCATTGGACTTGATTCTTATCAGCAGCAGATTTTAAGGCATCAAATGTATATGCCCAAACACCACCATCGGCACTGGTAAACGTGTCTTCAACTGATACCGTTGTCTTTTCCATGCAAAATCCGGGAACTTCAGGATCTTCCGGTTGTAGCGCAACAGCATAATTGTGAGCAACTACTCCATCACTGTCGCTGATAGGTCTTTTGCGCCCTTTTGCCGCACGTATGTTGAGTACTAGGGCATAGGTGTTTTTACCATACTTGACGTCTTCATTTTCTCCGCCTTCAATTTTGGCTTCTTGCTTGTCGCCTTTTGTTGTTGTCAACTGTGTGGAATCTTCCACAGGTGTAGGAAGCTCTTCCCATTTGGGTGAAGTAGCATCCAGGTCTTTTACGAAAATTCGGGGTTTACCCCATCCGATTACTGCCATAGTTCTATATCACTTAATATAGTTAATACTTATTCGTTATTTATTTCAATATACAGTTTGTTATTGATGAAATGCTCGGTATGTCCGTCTTCAAAAGGAATGCCTGTGGAATTAGTTTTCTGACTGCATTTTGAAGGAACTGTATGATACTCATCTTTGCGTATAAAAACAAGGAACTTGCATAATTCACATAGTTCACCTACGCGTTGAGTATTTTTTTCCCACGATTTTGTTTCTTCATTCCATTGGTCACTGACATATATATTGACATTAACATAAGCTCTCTGGATCTGACCGCATCCCTCATTAGCAAGAACAGATATAACTATATCTTCCTTATCTGATTTATTGGGTCTTCCTCTGTCACTCAATTTACCAGAAACATTCTGTTCAAGGCTTGTTCCCTTAATCTTGTGGTAAACGAACTTCTGTATTTCAATGTCTGATTTCATTATTTAGCAATCTGCCTTTTTAGCTTTTCAAGCATTTGAGGAATTTTGTCTGTCGCCCATAATTCCGTTGATGCAAGTACGTCTTTATTATCCATCGCTTCTACATATTCAGCGTAATTCATTCCGGCAACAATGACAAGTACATAATCATTAGAATACCTTTTTATGAGTTCTTCGGCAAGGTCTTTCCCGGCTTTTGCACCTTCCTGACCTCCGGCTTTGACACGTGCTGTAAATGAAACTTTTTTGCCATCTTTAGTAACATATTCAACTTGTTTTGTATGGGCTGCTTTCCCCATGCTACTGTCAAAACCGTAGCTTGAAACTATGTTGCCATTATGGGAAATAATATATCCAACAGAACTTCTAAGATTACCGGACTGGTCAAACCAGCTCTTTTCTCCGGGACGATCTCGGATTCTTCGTACACATTGCTCTCCAAGATAAGCTAAAGCACGTATTGTTAGTGTTTCTACGCGTTCTGCTTCTTTCATTAAAGTCTTATGTATTTCGTCCAGCTTGCCGGATAATTTTATTCCCATATTTTAAACCCAAATTTTACACTGAAGTTGGTAACGATGGAAACCTTTTACTTCAAATTCTCTTTCAATTCCTCCGAGCAGATTTATTTTAACCCTGTCTCCAATAGTAAAGGTCTGACAATTACTTGGAAGACAAACCGTATATGAATAGCTTCTTACAACACCGTCTTCAAACTCCCTTTCTTCCGCCTTTCCGGAAGGTACTGCATCACAAGGGATTGAGCCCTTCCATTCAGATGAACCGGGATGATAATTTCCATTTTCATCTTCATAGCCAGGTACAGCCACTAGGTATTGTAAACGATGTGGATTTCTATTTGCTACTGCCATACTACAACAAACAATCACCCACATATACCATTGGTTTTGCTTCCAGTTCTACTGAAGGCTCACCAATAGTATTGTAGATGGAGTTAACACGTAATAGTATTCGTTCTTTGTCTTTATCAGACAAAGCCCCGAAGGACTTGTCTGCTTCAGAGAAATTGATAGCCTGAACCAAAGACCAAAGACAATCAGCTAGAGCTCCCTGATATTCGTTAGAATGAGCTATGTCGTAATTAAACTCATCATCACCATTGAGATTACGTTTAATCATCACATTCTCTATAAAACCGATAGGGATCGGATAATGTATTTCGTCTATGAGGGCTTGCTGAATTGTCTTCATGGTTTACGATGCTTTATGAGATTCAACAGCCTTTTTCAATGCTTCTTCGTCTGCGTCACTTAATCTGTTGACTGCTGCGATTAGCTTATCATCGGAAACGGTGGAAGTAAGGTTCTTGCCTGCAATCTTGTTATATTCCGTCACAAACTCCGGCTTTTTGTAAGTTGCTCCCCAAATTGTAATCTTAACATCAGAAGTATCTTTCTCTTCTTCTGTTGTGTCTACTGTTTGGGCTTCCAGTATATCCAAAGAATAGATTTGATCTACGTTTTCGATAACCGGTAAGCAGATAGCCTGTCCGTTTGTAAATTCCTGCAATGGGTCTGTTTTAGAGTAGCGGCTAATCAACTTATATTCGTCAATAGTAGTATATTCCACTCCATTAACGGGATTAGTTGCTTCAGCCAAAGTTCCCCATACAAAAGAACCTACATTATCAGCGGAAGGGAGGAATATAAGTTTGTTTGCATTCCACGGCTTATAAGAAACCCTTTTCCCATTCTTCTCATAGGTAACAGAACGGTCAACTTTCAAGAACGAAATGCCACCATATTGATCCGAAAACGCTTCGTCAAATAAAGTAGATGTAGGAACCGGAAGTTTAGTATCATTATCAAAGGTTTGACCACGATAATTTGCGGCTAGTTCTTTAGCCCATTGAGATTGACGCATTTTGTTATATGTAGATAAAGCCAGCATAATAACTGAAATACTGTTACCGTCATCGTTAGCTTTACTTATAACTCTTTCAATATCATCTCCTGTAACTTCACCGGTAGTAACAACCCCAAAGCTATGTTCTGGTAAATAACCATAATCAACACGGAGACCTATACCAGTATTTTTATCATCGTCACCCTCAACAATGATGACACCATCGGATAGTCCTGTAAGGAAATTTGCTTCATTTCTCTCATCAATACCAATAGAGCAAGCTGTTCCATCGTCCAACATACGAGTGATTATGCGGTTAAGAACAGATTTCTTAGCTGCATCCGTGCTGGCGTTGGATAAATGAGCTCTCATAATGTTGATAGCATTAATTTGAGTCTCTCTTAGAATCTTTTTAATTCCGATCTTAGGCAATTCTCCGTTTGACCGTGCGATAGAATCTCGCTTTTTAGGTGAAAGCGGAGAGTCCATAGCCACCATATCAGCAGCGACATACGTAGTATTGGCAGATGTGCCTTCCCATTTCTGATCGGGGGAGTACACTTTAGTAAGCATCGTTTTGTGAAGATAGGTCAATGTCTTGTTTGTATCATTGATCTTTTCTTTCACATACAGGCTTAATTTAGGCCATATTCTTCTTACAAATTCAATAAACAATGATTCATTCATCTTTCACCTCCTTTTAATCGTGTAAAAAAACGAGTTGTGGCAATGCCGTTTTTAATGCAGCTTTGATGCTGTCAACGGAATAAGGACTTGCCACATCATTAACTTCACCAGCATACATAATGCCTACAAATGGTTTGTCGGCAGGTTTTGAACAAACAACTACGCCAACATATTCATGATTGGATGGTAATGAATCGTAAGCTGTACCTGCAGAATTAACAGGCATCGGCTTATAAGTATCGTTCTCTGTATCGCGGATAACGATGTGCCCGGCTTTGATTACAGACTGCTTAAATCCAGTCATGTCTAACGTCCGGCCATTCATAATTCCGCCCAAATAGTTACGAATAACAATCGAATCCATTCCGGTTAGGATTGTTTCTTGTTCGTTGACTAAATCTGCTTTTGCACCCATTTTTAATTTGTTTTTGATTAAAGGCCTTTAGCTATTGCTATGACCTCTTCATCAGTTAATACTTCATTTTTTTCTTGTTTCTTACTTCCTGCACCTGGAGGATTCCCCAAACTAGATAGTCCTGCGTCGGCACGTTCTTGGTTGTAAGATTTCAAATCTTCCTCAACTTCGGAATAGAATTCTTCAAACTCTTCATCATTTTCAAACTTCATTTTATTGAAGGATTTCAATGTGCGAGTTCCGAATGTACCAGCATCTTTTAAAAGGGCTTCAAGTTTTGATTTTCGAGAAGCTGTTAGCTTTTCTCCCTCTAATGCGGAGATTTTGCCTGTTAAAGCTTCAATGGTTTGCATCATACTTTTAGCCCAATCGGGGGCATCATTCTTTCCTTTGTTTTGGGAATTCTTTTTGTTTAAACCCGGTTGGCGATTAGTGGAATTTGATGACTCATCGTCATCGTCGTCATCGGTTTCATCGTCGTCGTCATTCTTTTTGCGGTTTTCTTCGATTACTCGATTTGCAAAAGACTGGCTGACTTGTAGGTAGGGGAGAACCGCATCAATAGCTGTATCAATTTCTGCGTTTACGTCCTCATCGGAGGCATCGTCTGTGGAAGTTAGATTGTCGGCAATCTTGGCAGCGACACTCATCAATTCCTTTTTATTGAACCCGAATGCCTTCACTTTCGGTTTCAATTTTAGAAACACTTGTTGTTTTCTGTCCATTGTACAATGTTTTGGTTACTAAAATAGTCTGCGAAGTACGTATACCAGCAGACTATTCGCTTAGAACTTTACCAAACAATAGAGCAATGAGTTTTTACGACAAGTTCTGTGGCGTACGTCTTCATACGCATCTGATACAAAAGTAGTAAAAGTGGCGTAAACTCAATCACTTTTAGTGTTAAAGTATATAAAAAGTAAATGTTTGGATTTGCCTGAATGAAAGGCATTTAATTAGGCTATTCCTTTAGGTATCTATATGCTTTTAGGTATTTGTTTAATCTGTAAATATCTTTCTCTGCAAGTTCGTTCAAACGTGTTATATCCATGTTGTCTTCCAAGTCATGCAATTTAACTTGTCTTCCTATAGGGTTAAGCTTAGAACGTTTTATAAAATCTTCGTAACTTTCTCCTTTATTACGAGTAACTGAAATAATAGCATCAACAATATATTGTGGGAATCCTCCCATTAGTAAAAAATCAGCGGTAACTTCAGTATCTTCTATCGTATCATGCAGCAAAGCAACAATCCTTTCGTTATCTGTAGAACATTTATTTGCGACGCGGATAGGATGAAGTATATAAGGCATTCCTGCTTTGTCAACTTGATAAATATGCGCATCTGTTGCTATATGAAGCGCTTTCTCTAATAAAGTACTAATATCTGTCATATTCTGATTTTGAAATTTCTTTTCCGCCAAGAATTATATTACAAACTGTTTTATTGGATTGTGGAATTTCTATCTCGTTACGCCCACGATGTTTTATATACGATTTTGTTTGACCGTTATCGAGATGTAAACGGATAACTGCTTCCTCAAAATCGTCAAGTAAATAAACCGTTTCACCTGACTGTAATTTATTATATAATTCCTTTTGGTTCATTTTTATATGTAAAGATAGTGATTTTTATTGGAAATGACTATAATATTCAATTGATTTTTCAGCTATTTTTTGTGCCTTTTTATCAGCTTTGTCTAATACTCGCCATTCTTCATAATATTTATGTCCTAATCCTCCTTCCATACCTGTTTGCTTCTGTATTTCTTTCCAACGTTTTTCTCCAAGAATTCTTTTTGCGTCTTCCGGCTTTTCTTTGGCATAAATCATACGTTCTGTATTAACTTGAATTTCGGCAATTAATCCGTTAGATGTTTGGATATTGACTATATTGCCACTATATCCCATAAATGATTCTGGTTTTTGCCTTTTCAGTCGTACAAACGAATCGCTTTCAGACAGTTCGTTTAATACTTGATCTATTTGTGATCTGGGGACTATAATTGTCGTCCTAACTGCGTCTTTTATATCGTATGGAGTTATACCTTCCGTTGTAACCTTTCTTGTTATTGATGAGATGCTTTTGTAATTGATTGGCGTTACAAATCCTTTATTCTTTTTAGCTATGGATTCCGCTAAACTTTGTACCTCATTCCCGACTAAAGAAGCACGATTAACAAGCTCTTTAGCTGAATTCTCGGTATTTATATTTTGAACAATTGATTTGTTATCTCTCAAAAAATAAGGTAGGGTGTTTCTTTTCTGGGCTTTCTCGATCTTTTGATGGTTTTCGAGTACCCATTTTTTGAATTCGTCAGGAACATCCTTTACTTCATTTATACTTTCTGTGGAAACATCGCTTCGTCCATCCCATTCCCAGAATTCTTCTTCTGTTTTGAGGATAGGAACTTTATAACATAAATCATTCGGATGCCATCCTGTCCAGGTGAAGTCTTTAGGATATTTACCGGCAAGTGTGTCACAAATGTCTCCATGTGGCATACGACTATGATGAGAAGAACTTAGTTTTATTTCATATCCGACTACGAAATCCATTTGTTTCCATCTTTCGTTTTCGGCTGTTCTATAAGCCATGTTTATTTCTGAACGAGCTAGACGTATGGAACGATACTCACAATCTTGTATATGTTCAGCACTGCCATATCTGTCTTTGTAATCTTTTTGCAGTAATGGGAAATCAAGAAGATACTTACTTATTTGCTTACTCAACGTAACAGCACTGGTTCCTTTTTGAATAGCGCATGAGATCGCAGCCTCTAGTTCTTCTTTGTAGATCATAGATTGCTGCCAGAGTTTTGCAGATATATTGAATCCTTTATCTTTTCGGTTCTGGAATGCTTTCAAAGCACCTGAATTTGTTTGATACAAAACTTTATATTTCTCTCTGTCAACTTGGGCGTTATAAGCTATTAATACTTTGTTTGCTATTAAATCCTGTGCTTCATTACTGTTCTTCCATTCTTCGGTAGTACCGCGATAGATAGTTGCGTTTATATCCTCTACAAAGTGCTTCTGTATATCGTCAATTTGCTTTTTAGTTTGAGGGTAGTCAGACCATTTAAACGGCTTATCGCTATCAGGGGAATATTTAGTACGTGAAACGGCTTTGGCAGCTTCCAAATTCAGGGTATCGTATATTTGCTCAACGAGGGCTACATATCTGTTTAATCTCCTGTTGAGTTCTTGGTACTTCTTTTTCTGATTTGGAATCTTGGGTTTTGCCATTATTTCATTTGCTTTTTCTTATCCTTGTCGTCGGTAGGGTAGAGGTGGTGTTTTACTATAATCTTACCACAGATAGGACAATCCTGTACTATGTATTCCACTGTGACTACTCTAGTATGCTTTTTCATATTTATTCCTCCGAAATTCTATCAGGTGCTGGCATCTCCAATAATCGGATAGCTTTAATTGTTTCCTTTCCCTCCAATATCGCTTTACATAAACGATGGTAGCCATCAGCAATTTGACCTACTTCGTCAAGGATAATAGGATATTCAAGAGAACATTGATTCACCCGTTTGCATTGAAAAATGAAACTGTGAAGCTGATTACATTCAAATGGTTCAGCTGTAAGGTCTATATTCCATAGCGGCATATCAAGCACTGGGTATTCCTTTGCCTTGGCAAAATCGTAGAGCGTTTGAGCTTTCCAGATCTTGTCTCCACGATGATATTCACTTTCGCTAAAAGTTATGTTATCTATAGGAACCTGCATATTCTGATTTTTTTATATATACTTTGATTTCACCAGTAACGTGGAGTTCATCACCTACTTTTTCAACGGAGTATTCTATTAGTCCCCTTTGGTTGATCGAACTGATAATTGATTGGCGAATTTCATCTTTAACTTCCTTGATAAACATTTCATCTGATTTTCGATTAGACCAACCTTCATCAAGTTTCTTCTTTTTCCGGTAATCCTTGATTTCTTTTTTAGTTCGGGCAAGGCAGATACCAAGCTTCTTTGCTTCGTAGTTCTCAACTCGTTCAATACTGCTCAATCTTTCTTGTGGATTGATTTTTTTGCTAATCTAATAAGCCAGTTTGATATTTTTGTCTTCATGATTTTAAGTTTTAAGCCGGCAGCGTAAACATCTGCCTACGCTGCTTTAACCTTTTCTACAGCTTGGCAGATAGGCTATTGTACAATTTCCCAGTCTTCTGCAAACACATCACTGATGGATGGTACCCACGAATCAGCACGTCCCGTATTCTCGTTATAGATAAGGCACTGACTTGTATAGTCAATAAAACCTTTTCCTTTCAGAATAAGGTCTTTTGCTGATTGAGGAAGCGATTGCATCTTGGGAATGGTATCGCTTTCAATATGTGCAGGCACTTGCTTGAATACCGTCAGGCCTTTGCCGTTCCAGCCGTTTCTACGGATAGCAAAACCAAACTTCAACGCTTCGATTGCAATGCCAAAGGACATTCTAGGTAGTGTAGTGATATCTGTTTTTCCTTTCGCGATAGCCATTCTTTGTTCAAGGATACATCCGTATCTTCCCATAATCTCACGTTGCAACGAAAGTAAGAAAGCCGGATAATCTTCCTTAATTGCTTCACGGAATTTTTCAGAATCTACAAAAACAGCGCATTTCTCGAACTTTTCTATCAAATTAGAATGTTCAATATGCAAACGGTCAAGGACAGTGTCAGCCACGTGATAAGCCTTTTCAAAGACATCTTTAGGCGACCAGCTTTCATATCCGTCTTCATAACGGACATGATAACCTTGCTCTGTTTCCTCATGCTTCTCAATGCCCTTACCATAGGGATTTTTACCGGTTTCTTGAACGAAGTCGCCCAATGTCATCGGCTCGGCTTCAATCTGTTTTGTTCCAATGTACTTTTTCATGATAGTATATTTATTTACAAATTAAACATCTTCCTCTTCATAAGCCATCTTTGCAATCATAACACCCACCGAACTTAGCATTTTGATAGAAAGCCCCTTTTGTACGTCAAGCTCAAAAATCATATTGTCATTGAATTGAGAGGCAGGATATTGATACAATAGCGCATAATCCATTCCTTCCAACTTTGCGTATATACTAAGTGTTCCACTCTTCTCTCTGTCTATCTGTATTACACATTTTCCAACAGAAGTAAACTCACAGGAATAGCCCTGTTTTTCTTTACTAAATTTTAGTACATCAGTTTTTGCCATAATATTTATATTTTAGATTGTTATTCCGGTTCTTCGAATATATTGCTTATCCTGCTTCTGGAAGCATCTGCATCTTCTTTTTGGATTTGGGCAAGAGTTTCTTGTGGATCAGTAGAGATACCTAAGTTCTTGATGGCTTCTAATTGGCTGACAACAGCTTTTCCACCACTTGCTGTAACCCATTTTTCTATTTCTGACTTTTCATCATTTTGGATAAATGGAGTTATGATGTGCTCAATCTCAACATTATCTACTTCATTTTTCCAAGAAACATTCATCATTTTCAGGAAAGCTTTGATTACGCTACATTCACGTTCAAATGCTTCTATCCATGCACCACTTTCATCTCCAACCTTTAAATGAGCGTCAGTAAGTAAAGTCTGCCTTGCATCAAATCCGATATTGCCAAGAGACTTCATGTTTTCGAAGGAAATATCCGGCATTTGTGATTGTGACCAGAACAACTTAACAAGGGTATCGACATGATATTTTAACGCCTCGATAGATTGTGCCCATGAAACATAGGACACGTCCCCGTTTTGTTCTACTCGGTAAACTCTACGGCTTTCTCCTTTATCTTCTCCTCCTTTTATGCCACCTGCTATTTTTAGGATAGGAGCGGAGTTATATGCTATGACATCGCTATTGCGTGAAAGGGTATATTCGATTTCTTTTCTGATATAGGAAAGACCGTGATAAATGGGAACAGGACGATAAACGTATACTCCGGGTATTTTCAGAATAACGACCAGCTCTGATTTAACTAATTCCCAACCGTTTCCCTGTTGTTTCCATTTATAGTGAATGTTTGCCGTGTATGTCTCAAAATACGTAATTTCTTCGTCTTTGACTTTTTTTGTGTATTCAAAAGACATTGCGATCATATCGCCAAGCTCATCAAGTAGAGGGTATAACCTAACACCGTCCATTGGTGAGTAGGTCTTACATTTTAGCTTATATTTACTTTTAAAGCCGTATAGAGTGTTGGGACTCTCAACTGTGTACCAAATGGTGAACACTTCGCATGAAGCAAAGTAAGCATTGCCTCGCTTAATATTTTCACTGTCAATACGAGCATACTTATATATCGCTTCAATCGCTTTCGCAATACTTTGGCGGGTTTCATTGTCTTCTATATTGTGATATACACGTTTAACCGGGATAGCGAACATGAATTCAGTCATTCGCTTGGTGAGGAGTTTTTCAAGTCCGATGTAGATACGGGAAGCTTTTTCTGTATCTCCATTAGATCGGATCTTATCTTTACGGGTAACTGTGTCAGATACTATATCATGTTCTGTTGGTTCGTAGTCTTTGAGAAGTTTATCCCATGAGGGGACTGTTACAGACTTTTCTTTCAAATCGTTGATTATGTTATCAACGGGCCGCGTACTGTCTAAGATAGAGGTGATTTCGTCCATTTGAGTAGAATATTACTTAATATTCGTTTTTACTTGGTGCAAATATAATAAAAGTCGCGTAATTTATATCACTTTTATTTATAAATATCCAACTAATTTGATAGCTTCATGCATGTAATAAGGGAAATTAATGACAGCAATCTCACCAGAATATCCACAACGCCATAATTCAGCCTGCCAATCTTGTATATCATCACGTTCATCAATATTGTACTTCTTCATTAAATCTCTCATGATAGCGCAGTCTTCATATCTTTCCGTAACTTTAGCAGAAGAATAAAGATTGAGTAAGACGTATTCTCCATAAAGGAGGAGTACTTTTTCAAATATATCAATTCGATCTTGTGTCATATCTATTTTTAAAAGTCACACATTATAGTATATTTAGTTTGCAAAATCCTTAGAACTTTTTCTGTTACATGAATTATATCTTCATTATACCTTTTTACGTTTCTGCCATATCCTTGTATGTCTTTGTTTATCTTCTGGCGGAGTGTAGTACTTTTAGGTAAACTGATTTCATAGAAATTGCCATCAATCGAAGTTATCAACATATCAGCTCTCTTCTTTTGACAATCAAGTTCTGTTTCTTTGTATTCACCTTTGGGAATGAAATTAGGATTGGGTACTAAGTAGCCTTCTGCTACTACATTTCCATTTATATCATATACTTTCATAATCGTGTATGCTAATAGAAAAACATTTTACAGTGGTTATTGTACAATCTTGATCTCAACGGGCTAGGGTTGGCGAGCCAAGCAAAATGAAAATTTAGGCTAATTTCACACATTACGTTTTTATGGTGAATCCATTGTTCTTTTGTCATAATCGTATATTTAAGCGTTGATACCAATTGCATTTCTCATAAAGTTACTCGCTTGCTCTACTGACATATTCAGTTTTTTCTGAATCAGAAGAAGCATACAATTAACTTGTTCTTTCGTATCCAAATTACCTTGTACAAACTCTGACATGATAAATTTTTCTATTGTTCTTTGTTGGATAATTGTTGCTTTCATTAAAACCTGTTTTAAAGATGAGTATATAAACCTGTCACTTGTGTAAACACTTCTTGCAACTGTTCAGAATAAATATCGCTCGTAAAGTAGATCTCTTCAGTTTCAGAGAAAGAGAAGGTCCTTTTGTTGAATTTCGAGGATTTGATGAATCTCATAGAATAAACATCCTTACCTTCTTCATAAGTGACGATTAATTTATCCGCGCCAGATTTGTTCCTGCTCAATTTAATAATCTGCTCCATGTTGCCAGATTCATTTTCCATATAACCGGTAAATTCTGAACCCGTCATAACTACAAATTTATGTCCACCAAGTTGTTGGTATAGGGACAACATAATTTCTTTTATTTGTTCTTTTGAATGTTCCATTGTAATATCGGAATTAAAAAGCTGGAAGAGTTTCTGATTGACCATTTGCATAAGCGAAAATTTGTGCTATTTCTTTAGCTAATCTTCGACTATGTTCTTTGTCACGGCCATCGTATCCATTTCTATTATGTTTTTTGAGTTCTTCTCTTGCATTAGAGAGTGTTGTTGCTGTTTTCGTACAGGGATTTGCATCAAATTTAGCTTGGGCTTCATCAAATTTAGCTTGCAACTCTTTTTCTTTATTCATCCATTCTTCTTTTTTCATTGCTCTTATGTTTTAATTGTTAGTATTATTGGTTTCTTTTAGTATTGTAAAGATACTCATTATCAGTGAGTTAACCAAATATTTATTCAATTATTTTAGGCGTAATTCGTTCAAAATCAAATATTTAACTTTTGCTATAAAACAAAAATGGCGCCGACTTTCACAAGCCAGCGCACATAAGAGCAATGAAAACACCAAAAAGAAGTGTTTTCAAACGCAAAGGTACTAAAAGAAACACAACTACAAAAAATCTTTGAGCAACTCTTCATCACTAATAAAGTTGTAATCTCTAGGATAAAACGTATTCGCTAATGCGTCCATATAGTCAGGAGAACGTTTGATACGTTTCTTGACATCTTCTTTAGGCTCAATGATAATCTTTCCATTACTAAGGAATTTCCACTTGGTTTCGGTAGCTTCCTCCATTAGTTGATCGCAGGGTGGGAGAGCAGCTCCAAAACCATTTTTAGGATTGAGCCAGTCACGTAAAGCCCAATATAGGTATGCTCTCACATTGGCAAATTCATATTCGCCAGTAATATCGTGTAAGCCATCTGCACCTTCGGAATATTTACAAGAAAAAGCATTCCTATACTCTTCTTCTAGTAGCCTGGAATATACTCCAGCTCCTTCACCGATAGTATCAATAAACGCTTTTGCTCCTTTCTTCTTCAGGTAGGGAATCGTCATACCTACTACGTGCATGTGATCCGCACGTCCGGCAGATTGATGAACTTCAAATTGAGAAACGTAGTTACCGTATCGCGGACAAAGCACACTATTATCGCGTCCCATACCGGCAACGTCAACACCTAGCTTACAAGATTTGGCTGGGGTGAAACCGCTTGCCTGTAATTCCTGCCAATTCCTGTTTGCTATTTCTATCCATTCATAAGGAATAAGCACATCTTCAGAAACTTTCGGGAACATACCAAGTACCTTGACGCGAAACAAATCGTTAGGTCGGTATAGCTTACCTTCCCAATTGAAATCGCCTTCTCCCTCGTTGAAATCTGTTCGCTGAATGGGGGAGCACCAATTTATCACCTTGTCCTTAACCCATTCATAATCCACTTGACCGGGTATTACTATTTGCTTCTTTACTACATTTTCTGCATTTAGAGAGCTAAGTCTGAATTTTGCAAAACGGTCAGACTTCATGGCACGAGCTGCGTAACCAGTAGTAACATTAGGATTGAACACTATGAGAAAGCGAGAATTACCCTGTAAGTTACCCTCAATAGCGTTGTAAGTCGCTTCTGATATACCGGAAGCTTCAGTAACAACAAACATGGTATTTACAGCATGGAAACCAGACCATGCTTCTGTATTGTCGTCACCAGCTTTAAACCCAGTTAGAAACCACTCTTCGTAATCAGTTTTAATGCCGGAAGACAATAAGCGTCCGGGCAAGAACCCTGCATTTCTAAATAAGCGGGATATTTCAGGTATCATGATATTTTGAACCTGACGGGCTGTAGGAGCTGTCATGGCAATCTTGGTATTCTTAACTAACTTACCTTCTTTCCAACGTGGAGTAAGATACATAAAACACATAGATGCACAAGCCGCAATATAATCCTTTCCCCTTGCCGTGCCTGACGCTACAGCAGTCATTGGATTATGCTGAACGGATTGAAGAATGGCTTGTTGCTCCTTGTCTAACCTTGAATGAAGAACATCATGAGCGAATTTGCACCAATCCTCCCGCCATGCTCTCATGTATCTTATAGACTTGTTATCTTTGCTCATTCTTCATCGTCTGGCAATTCTTGCATTAATTTCTCAAATGGATTAATATTCAAATCTTGCTCTACTTTTTCAACGTAACCGCGATGCTTCATTTTAGTCTTACTTAACCAAATAAGCATGGTGTTATCTTGTTCCGTCAAAGCTTTAGCAAACATTGTCGTTTCTAGCTTATCATAGAAACTTTCTTCTACTTCTTTCCATTTTTCAGCAAAATCTGGATCATTCGATTTCCATTTATAAGCAATGGAGCGTGAGATTTCTACAGCTTCACAAGCTGCGGTAACATTCAGCATCCTTGCTTCCAATGCTTTTAAGAACTTAGCTTTCTTTTGCCTTGTATTAAGCCTGTACTTCTGTGCCATTTTTACTTCCCTCCAATACATTATTCACAATTTCCAACATTTTGCATATACTCAAAGCCTGTGCTTTGATTTTGTATTTCGCCTGAACTTTTGCGGATACTTCATTTAATCGATACATTGTTTCCATGTCCAATAAAGTAAGGTTGCCAAGTTCTTTTTCTGAATAGCAATCCAATGTTTCCATTAATTTGTCAAATGAGACTTTCTGTGTATCTACAAACATAAGAGTTACTGGAACAATTTCATTATTCGGCATTTCAACTGTATAGTTGATGTCTTTAACGCTTTCTAGTACTTCATTACTGATATGAGCATACTCTTTCAGTGCGACATCCGTTATTTCATCAAGTAATTGCTTTAAAATTTCTGCATCGTCTTGACCGACAATACTGTTGTGGCTTAACTGCGTAGCAAGTAACCAGTCATTATTTGTCTCCTCTTCATCTATATACATGACATGGATAGAGGTAAGACCTGCCATTTTTGCAGCTTGTGTACGATGATTTCCACTTACTACTGTATATGTGCCATCCGGATGTTTCACACAAAACGGAACGGATGAAAGTTGTCCGTCTCTACGTATGTTATTTACTAATGCATTAAACGTGTCTTGCTGCATGAAATGTGCATTTTTTTAACTAGTTTAATATCAGACAACTGTACTTCTGCTATCTTGAATTTTCCCATATATTATTCCTTTCTTGGTTCATCACTGTATTTTTCTACAAATGTTTTTAAAATATCATCTAAGTTGCCACGAATACCTGCATCTTGTATGTAATGGAGTTTACCAACGCAACGTTCATGTAATTTGAATACACCACGATATTTCATACTTACAGGTTTATCGGTGAACACGGAAGTAGCAATAACACCACATTGATGTTTATATCTTATATCCAGTTCTGATTTAAATTCTGATGAAAGAACGCCCATTATTAGCAATCGGCTCAACTTAGGCAGAGGGTGGTCTATGACAAAATCCGATTTCATCCAAACTGCATCCATGCCGTATTTGCTGACCTTCAGGAAGTCAAACATACAAGCTCCGAACACGTAATCATCCAAGAACCACAAATAACAGAACGGAGCTGATCCGAGTATGATGCCTTTCTTCAAGTAAATCATGCGCAGATAATCAATTTCTGCCATAGAAGCACGAACAAACCGGAGTTTGCTATTATTTGTAAGTACGTAATCGTCTGGCAACCGTTTATATTTTAGAGGGATGATAGTCCGCTTGTTAAAACTGCTGTCTCCACTTTCTACCACATTAGACCAAATATATGTGCGTTGGTCTTTGAATACCTCTCTTCTGCCCATAAATCCATGCTGCGAGAGAGCCATGTAATTAACTTGTTCTTCATCTATTTCTGCATATTTCGTTTTAGTTCGTTCTTGAGATCCAAAATCATCCAATAAGAAACGCTGTAATGCGTTGCTTGTGGCTTTCATACCGGAATGAAATTCATTCTGATAGATTAATATGTCATTCTCTTTGCAGTTAAGAATTGCATCTGATATATCAGCACAATAAAATATTTCAATAGACTTACTTTTAAGGCTGTCTACGAGCTTTTGGTAACGTTCCGTATACTTCTTATGGTAATGCTCCAATTTTGCCATAAAATCGTCATAAAGCGACTTATGGTAAATATCTTGTGAGTTCTTATGCTTCTTGATGGCATTGAACAGATGGATAGTGGCAATAATTTCAGCCGGACTTTCAGACTTGATATTCAGAAACTCATATTCATCATTAAAACGCAGTTCTTTTATCTCTCCCTTGATTGCCTTATACATCATGTAGATAAAATACTCCTTTGTATACACCTTAATCTCACGGTTGGTAAGTATTTGCTCTATATCCATATAGTATGAGTTTACCACATGAGCAATATCAAATTTGGCCGCTTCTTTCTTGATGAAGGAAAGCATACGATTAGTTTTCTTAAACATGGAGCCTACTATCGTAACATTGTCCGAGTGTTCTGCTGCCCAAAGTAACGGTTTATGTCTTTGGGGAACCTTGGAATAGTCTATATGGAATGTCTCAAGACATTTGTCAATAGTGGTGAGTTGCTTATACTCTTCCATGTCTTCATGTAGATAGGCATATTCTACAAATGAATACATGAATTTGATTGTTTCCAGCACCTTGTCGAAGTCCCATGAACTATTGAAGATACGGAATTCTGCTGTTCCTATCTTTTCAATAGAACATAAGTTGAGCCAGTACCGGATATGTCCTCTATCTGACCCATTACTAAAAACTTTCAGTAAATTCTCAATATTATCTGCTTCAAGAACTCGTTTTACAACATCCCAAGGTGGACTGGGTACGAGATATTTTGTTTCCCACCACTCGGCAATGTCAAATATTCGTTTGATTGGATAAGCGGTGTAGTAGGAGAGGGCAAACAAACGTTTGATAACATTCAAGTCCATATCTTTGATGTATAGATGTGCATCAAAACCTTCATTCCACATGAGATAACTTCCTGCATCTCTCATGGTCTGAATAAAATTCTTCAACTCCTGCAAATCTTCTATACAATAATGGTATGGGCGTGTGTTTATTTCCCCGCCAAATTGACCGTGATGCGTAACTGCCGATCCATCCGAGTTATTCATCATGGTTAGCTTGTTATCCGTCCACTTGTAACCCGATGGAAGAGGAATGTGCTCTTTATCACCATCAGCGAACTCCAGTTCCATGCCAAATGTGCGATTGGCTATATAGTCAATCCACGGTTTATCTATATTCGTGTTCTGCATATCTCAACTTGACTAATGATTTATAATCAGGGACAAAACGAACCACATCACCAATGTGATAATCCGAAACATGGTCACATTGCATTATTGTATATTCGCTGGAGCTATCTACATACTTCAAATTGGTATAATAGGGAATTCTGCATTTAGCCATGTCCGCCATTGAATAACCGCAATCGAGAATGAGTTGATTACGCTCTGGATAGATGCCTATTATTCTTGTTTGTAGTTCTATCCCATTAAAGCCTTTTTTCTCTTCATTATTGCAATATGGAATAGTGCCAAACAGCATATATTCTCCTATTCGCACATCACTTATGAAGTTTGGAAGTTTGTCATACTGTCCGAGCCAAAAACTTCCTCCTAAACTGATGGATTCAATATATCCTTTTAGGTTGTCCCAGATGTCGTATAATCGCGACATTGGCGGGTATTTGTCATTGAGGCAACCGGAAGTAATCATACCGTATATATGAGCATCTGAAAGCATCCTTATTTCGTTAGCTAGTTTGCTTGCTTCATGAATGCTTAAACCTTCTCTGTTATCGTAAGCGTCAATTGGAATGTAGTAGTTGTGTATTCCTTGGCAACCCTCTCCATTAATAGTGAGATATTTCCAAGAGTCAGCAAATGATGTTACTACTGCACCTATATTATCTTTTGTCGCTTTCCCAATAGAATAACATACGCTATCTTTCAAATGTAACCCGAAAATCTTATTTCTTATTTTATCCGCTATATGCTCATGAATATCTTCATAGAAGTCCTTAAACATTAATGAAATGGGAACATTAACAAACGATTGCGCCTTTTCAATGTTCTCTATTATATTCTTGGTATAGACAATAACTTTCATAGCTCCCACTTTAAGATTAAACGTTCAATCCCTTTGTATTTGATATCACGTTTGAACGAGAACCCGGCATTGGTAAAACTCTTGATACTTGCTTCATTTTTGGGTGAGGTCATGGCAAATACCTCTTGTGCACCGTTTGAAACCAATTTTGCAAGATTAGCATTGAGTAGAATGTACTGAAAGCTATTACCCCTATAATCTGAACGAACGAAACATTTATCTACGTAGGCAGTACCGTATTCAGTGAAATATGCAAGCGAATAAGCAACCAGCTTATCATTTGTCAATAATCCGTAACTGCAACCAGATTGCAAGCACTTGACTATATCTTCCGGTTCCGAAGCGAAACACGTATCAGGATCAGAGAGCAACTTTTGCTCAATTTCTTCTATGGTAGTAATGTCAGACATAGATAAAGCTTTCACTTGCATATTGTATTCTATGCTGCCTTTATGCGTCGGGAACAATGGTTCGTAACGGTCAATCCATGCTTTAGAAAGGAATGTGTCTATATCGACTTTAGGCAATAATGCTTTTCTATAATTGTCGAAAATGTCTAATACAAATTCCTTATGCTTAGCAAGTTGCTCATTTTTCAACGGACATTTACCGCTACGGAAAACAAGACCTTTCTTTACCGACTTTACCCACAAAGGATAAGTTCTACACATGATAGGTTTGTAGCCATTATCACATGATTTACAGTCTTTAGCGATACATTTTACCTTTTTACCGCCAAAGTAATCATCATCTATAATCTGTAAATGGGAGATTTCTTTTTCATGCCCTTCAAATTCATGGGGCAAGATTACAATATGCCCGTCCGATCCGAACGAACAACACTTCCAACCGCAGCCGGAGTTTTCACATGCTCTTATTAGTCCTTTTTCGTCCATATATTTAGGTTGTATATAACTTCATATACATTTTGCGTTAAATGCCTGCCGAGCGTATTCCCGACAGGCCTAAACACAAATCCATCATTTTTCAAGCTACTTGCAAGAACACTTATGCAATCTATTCGGCTTCTTTACAGTCGTGTCAGATGGCAATTTCCATCACCCCGTAAACTGCACAAGCTTTAATGTTCTTGCTTTTGCTTATCGCTACTATAAGGGTTGAGGTAGCAGCAGGACTCGAACCTGCAATGCTTGGCAATCTTCTACATCTTCCGTGTAACACTGGATTGGTTCGTTTTATAATGATGCCCAGTTTTCATAACATCGTAACCAAGTCTACTAAGAGTTGTCAGCGTCTACCAATTCCGCCATACTACCAAATTTGCGTGTCTTTCCACGCTGTCAGATTGTTTGCAGTACCAACTAAATGCAAGGAATCGAACCTTGTCGCTTACTTTACACAACATCAATCAACGAGCCGAGTTTAACGGCATTAGAGCGGAAACAGGGAATCGAACCCCACTCTTTGGCTGGAATGCCAACGCTCTACCGATGAGCTATTTCCGCAAATGCTTGTCTATTCCAAGCAGCCAATGGTTTCCGTTTTCAATTGACGTGTGTATCCATAACCATAAAAAGCCTCACACATATCTTTAGAACAAACTAGCTTGTTCATACTTAGGTTCTTTCTTCTCAACTACTCCGAACTCTGTTATTTCAATACCAGTTTTTTCAGTAAGCCACTTTGCCAAAATATGACGATGGCAGAAATCACCCGGTTTTTCGTAACAGCAGAGAGCGACATCTTTACCTTCACTGTGTCGTTGGATAGTTTGAATCAATTCTTGCGGATTGACTTTTGCAAGAACATCATTCAAATACATACTCGTGTACTCTTCATAAGTCCATTTGTCATCTAACATATATCTTCTTGGTGCAACCTCTATAATTTGAGGTGCGTTATAAAATTTTGGTCTGCCTAAAGCGACACATATCATTTTGATGTTCGCTGCTGCCAGTTTTCTGTAATTTCCAAAATATGATGTATAAATCCTCATTGCTTTAATTTTATGGTGTAAAGATACAAAAAGTGGCGTAATTTCAATCACTTTTAGTCATAAATTTGTCTAATTTGATAATTTTATTGTCTCAACTTTATAGCACCTCATCATGTGGTCTGTTTCGCATCCCATATTGAATGTTTTGCCAAGATAGTACATGTGAGCTTCTTCCTCTGGTAGGTTGATAGGAGTGACGAACCAATCTTTATTGCCTTGTTCGTCTTTTAAATACACTTTTACTGTTGTTTTCATCGCTCTATGTTTTATAAAAGTAGGGTTAATCAATATTCTCAATTAATTTAAGAACAAGATATTCTGGTGAAACACCTTTGATTTCACAAAAATCGAGGACGTCTTCTTTTTGGATATTTGAGATTTCAACTCCTCGAATAGTCATTTTTTTTGTTTGGATTGTTTTTTCATTGCAATCCATACGCTTGAATCTGTTTTTGTAATCATTCATAATTTACACTTTTACCGTTGTTTATATTAAAATGAAGGGTCGATATAATGGCTCTGATAATGGAGCATCAATAATACTCCATCTTTATACGGTTGTCCTTCCATAACCCAATATCCATTTCTTCTTTTGGTAAACACTTTTTCTTCCCCTTCAAGTTCTGGTAGAATTTCATATTTCCCATCGTAATAGTCAATGCATCTCGTCTGGTTACAAGTGACTTCAATTTTGCAAGGAGAAATTATTTTTGTTACTGTAGCTGCGCGTTTATCAGAGTAATAGCAAATTGTACAGCCTAGACCAAGCTCTGGTATAAGGTTCTTAATAGCTTCCATTCGTTCTTTATCTTTTTCTTGTCTCCATTTGAAAAAGTCTTTTTCGTCCGATGGGCACTCTCTTTTCTCTATTTCATGAAGAATTGCAAAACTTTCTTTGCTTGTTAATTTACTCAATGTTTTCATTGCTCTATATTTTATCCGTTATACGTTGCTGTTATTTCTTTAGCATGAAGTTCTTTTCTCAACTCACCGTTCTTGTATATTCTTACAGATACGATTCTAACGGTGTCGGACAGGAAACGCCCGCAGTCCCTTGTTACCTTTTGTTCAAGCTTAAACGCTTTTGCTAAATTTTTCGTACGCGTTCTTATGGTGCTCTTGAATCCAAAAACGATATCTTCTGTATCAATCTCAAACTGGTAGGTATTAGAGTGTAATATCTGGTTAAGCTCGGATGTCATTTGTTCTATCTTGCTCATATTATGCTGATTTAAGTGATTCAAGAACTCTCATGTTTTCACTATCCTTACTTACAATGAAACGATAAACCCAACCACCTTGCGACAATTCATTTTTAAATTTTAAGCCCAAAGAATGAAGTTTATTAGAAACCATTTCAATGTCCTTACTTCGATTGAACAAAGAAGCAACTCCTATACCATAAGATGCAGGATATATGCTAATACTATGTTTATCTGCTATCTTTTGAAGATATTCGTACAAACTTTTATATCTATTCTCTTTACTGATTTTATCAAGCACCCATTCAACAGTGACTTCTTTTTCCTTTGGAGTTTTAAACGACTTGCAGAACCAGTCATCCGAGTGACTTTTTGTTCCTATACCTATGTGGGTAGCACTATTATAATCGTTCATATCGACAAAACCGTACTTATCATCTGCCCAAACATTGTAACCAAGTTCATTTAATTTGCTAATTGTTTCTTGTGTAATCTTCATTGCTCTTATTGATTAATTTGTTATTTTTGATATGTAAGATACAAATAATATATTGATTACCAATAAGTTAAATTAGAAATATGCATGGCTTAAACTTTGTTTAACTATTTCATTTTCAAGTACTTCGATGTAATAATAGACTTGCTTTTCTCTATCTCCTTGTCGATGTCAATTCCAAGTTGACGATAGAACGAGCCTTTTCCGGAAAGGCTTTCACTTGCTATTTTTAAGGTTCTTTGCTCTTCTTTGGTAAATCCTATGCGAAAGGTGGAGAAAATTGCTAGTGCGGCTTTAAAATCACCGCACTGGAGTAGTGAAATAGCTTTCTTGGTTTTCGTTTCCATTAATCTATGAGTATTTCCGATCCAATCATTTCATTTGCTCTACTAGCATTTACAAAATAAAAGCGTCCCTTAGAAACATAACTGTCTTCTGATGTGTACACTTTTATAGCGTAGTATTGTCTTTGAGCTTGTGAATAACATATTTCCCAGATTGTTTTCCATTTGACAATAAACTTATTGCCTTTTGCTAGTTCTTGTTCTATTTCATCTGATCTGAATTTAATACCGGCTAGTACTAGTATATTTTTATTTTTCATCTCCCCATAACTTTTTAGCAAGTTCGTATTTCTTTTGCAACTCATTCACTTCTTTTGTTGCATAAGTGAGAGTGTAAGAGTGGCTACGTGGATATTTGCCGGACTTCAATCCCTCATGATATTCTTTTGCTTGTTCCAACTTATGTTCGTAGAAATCTATACTTTCCGGCATGGACAAGTTTATCGTATTAGCCCTTTTTTCCCAATACTTGGCTACTCTTTCATGTTCGGCAGCCTTATCGCTAAACTCAACGCTTTTCCCCATGTTATTCCAGGCATCATCTATCATTTTACGATGCCCTCGTTCGCTATGGTGTCCTACTTTGATCGGCTCACCCAAAGAAAGGAAATCCTGATGTCTGTTTGATTTCTGAAAATACTCATTGCTTTTTTGTACTGCCGATGACGCCCATTCATGCCTGCGTTCCGCTCTTTGCTTAGCCCATTCTTGAACGTTAAAACCATCTGCTCTGACGATGGAATAGTAGTAAAAGCCATCTTTTTCGAAGATTAGGTTAAATACTATACTTTCGTTCTCCTTACCATACTTGGTGGTAACTAGAATTTCTTCACCTCTTTCGTGCTTTTCTTCGCACTTTGCCAAAAATACGTTTGGCGCAAATTTGTAATATGTGTTCATTGCTCTTATGTATTGTGTGGGATTACCCACCTGTTAGTGTTAGTCTTCAAATACGTCTGCTTCATTAATTCCTAACGGAGAAAGCGTGGATAAAACAGAGCGTTTTGTTACTCCATTAATCAGGATGCAGTTGTCTTTAACCTGATATTCAAAATCTATTCCAAGATTGACTAATTTGGTTGAAACCTCACAAATTAGTTTTTTGTTTAATGTTGATATTCCTACCATATTTTTGTACTTTTCGCAGGATTTTCGCCTGCTGATTAAATTTATGCTACCATTAAATCGCTCATGTATCTTTCGTATTCGTTGTATGTCTTTAGGTTCATTTCGTAAAGTTCGAACTTACCATCATTCTCTTTGCATATATAATCTGCAAGAATACCGGAGTTTTTTGTTATGAATAAGATACCATCTATACTGGAAACTTTGATTGCTTTAGGAGTATCTTTTGAAGGTAAACCGTAGTGACCGCGGATAACTTCTTGAACCTCATCTATTCTGTTGTAAGTGTAATACAATGAATAATCTTCTGTTGATAATCCTTGTATAAACTTGATTTTGCTGGAATCTTTATTTATTTCTTTCATTGCTCTTGTCTTTTAATTGTTAGTATTATTGGTTTCTTTTTGTATTGTAAAGATACTCATTTTCAGGGAGTTAACCAAAATAAAACAATCTAAAAACTTTTACTTAAACTTTGTTTAACTTATTGTTTTACAGCCGCTTAGTTAATCAGCTTAAATTCATACACCCAAACAAAAGGATTCCTTTCCCATGTACCCTTTCCTGAAACTTTGTCTATCAAGAACGAAAAAGCTTGTTGAGCTACATCTGTTGACAGGTATCCTCTTTTTGTGTGAGGAGTATGATATATCTTTATTCCATCATTATCAGTATATGCATGTATAATTCCCTCTTTCATGCAATCTTCATCGGATATATCTTGTAGGCGTTCAACCTTGATTCCGGTAATTTCGATATGGTGGGGCATAAGGTCAGCTTTCACAAACATTTTATTTCCCCAACCGGGATATAATTTAAGTTCAGGCAATATAGAATCCAAGTATTCTAAGTAAGCTGCATTTCTCCCTTTTCTATGAAATCGGTCAACATCCATATAACTTTGTGCAACGGCAACGACTTCGCCAAGTTCATATTTCGGTTGGATATACATTGGGACAAAATCATCGCAGTCCCCATCATACACTAGCATCTCAACAGATAGACGAATATCCTTTGATCCAGTAACCCTAAAACCTCTAACTGGCTGCCCTTTATATGTTTCTGGGCGAATTATTCTTCTCGTCATAGTCTTTCGACCTTCCAATACGGCTTGGGTTAAGCCAAATTTATCATTGAACATTATTTTCTTCATGATTATTCCTCCCATTCTACTCTAACTGTAGTTATGTATGTAATATCTTTTTCATTAACTTTCATACGCATGGCTGTTTCTTTTGAGTTGTAAACCGCTCCAATACATCTTTCACTGACTGTTTCATATATATTTATCCATCCTTCTTTCTTTATTCCCACCATGCATAAATCTTTTGGATGGTCTTTTTCTCCATCAAAAAAAATCCCCTCTTTATTATAACAGACAGGATATTCATCGCTATTGTCAGAGTCTTTAATTAGGGCAACAAGAGGAAATCTTTTGTTATCTGCGTCAAAACATACAATTCTAGCTCTAAATCCTTCTCTTGTGCATAGAGGCGCACCTGCTTTTGCTTTTTCTAAATCAAATGGTTTCATAATTTTGTATTTTATATTAGTTCAATTGCTTTCTGTATTCCAGCTTCCAATGCTTCTTCGTAGGTGTCCCACTGACCACCATCGTTAGGACCTTTAAATATTCCATCGGTTATATGAGTGCCATTGTCAGCTTTGCATATATCATATCCATAACCGCAAGCGTTTCTAATGATGGAAATATGTAGGTTATTTGTTTCACGAAGCCATTTCTGGGCTAATGATTGTGTTGGGAAATGATAATAGTTAAAGCCTTTTTGCAATAATATATTCAAAGTGTTTATCGTTATAAGTTTATCTTCCATTTTATTCCTCCTTTTCTTTAAAGTGTTTGATTAGCTCTTCTACGGTAGCCTTATGACTACAATGAAACCATGCTGCCTGTACACTCTCTCTAATATTTTCTCGTGCATAATTGATGTCATCGTCAACGCATATAAACCAACTATTTTCAGGAGGATATACAAACCATTGTGAATCGTCAGTATCGTCTCTCAATGCAGCTATTGCCAAGAAAAGTTCTTCATTTGTTCCGCAGTCAATAAAACTATCGTCTAGTGGTACATTATAAGGAACATATTCACCGTCAAGGGTTGTAATTAATTTGCTATCATCAGTTATTTGAAAAGGGTTGCCATACTTTTTATATCCCAACTCCTCCAACTTCTTCCGAAGCTTCGGTGTGTTTTTGCGTATAAAGCACGGTGTTGTAAATCCCATAGTTATTCGTTTTTAAGTTCTTTCAATATGCTATCAATCAAGCCGTCTATTTCCTGATCGGATAGAAATTGCTTACCTGCGTCCTTTTGCTTCTGAAGTTCAACTTTAAGCCTATTCTCTATCCTTTTCAACGCTGTACAAGTGTTCTTATCAGGATAATACCAAGCGATGGAACTGCGAATAATTGCTTTAATATGATCTAATTCTAAGCTCTCCGGACAATGTTTATCGAGAAAGCCTAAATCTTCTTTGATTAGTTTCTCATACGCCTCTTTACTTATCTTTATGCTCATATCTTATACTTTTTCCTTCTTTACCAATTCAACTTCTGTCGGCTCTTCATCTTCCCATTTTACTTCGGGAAATAAAGAAGAGTCTAGCTTATAGAAATCATGGGGATTGTCACTACATAATTGCCAACTTTCCGAATACTTCACGGGTTGCTTTTTATAAAGATACAAATCACCATCTTTATCTCTTGCTATATACATATTAGTCTCCTTTCTCCTTAATCCGTTCTAGTACATCTCTGTTGGCTTCCAGTATTTCATCGAAAGAAGGGATTGGCATCCATCCTATAACTTTTTCTTTGCGAGATTCAAATACCTCCATCCCAAATGCTTTTAAATAGGTACATTGGACTATTTGGTATCTTATTACTTTCGTACAAGGTGTAATATATTTCATAAGAATAAGCACTTCTTGGGAATCTTCTGGCAACCGCTCCTTAGTTTTTATCCACGGGGATTGCTTGGTTCCAGCCTCATAACCTTTTGCATACACTTTTCGTAAATAGCACTCTATTACACGAGGTTGGTTTATCCGGTTAGCCAATAGGCTTACTATATCTTTTAATATCATACTATTTATTGTTTAATTTTTCTTCAAACTCCGCAATGATGCAATCAGCATCACCGCCATGTACCCAGTTTTCTAAAACAGAGGAAAGGACCTCTATTGATTGCTTTGCATGCCATTCAGCACCTTGAATGAAATTAATCTCCCCAAATTGTGCCAAGTTCTTACCTGATAAAGTGCGATCAGCTGTTCTGTGATTAAACAGAATATTTTCTCTTGCTGCTTCTTTTAATGTCTGTTTCATAATGATAGTTTTTTAATGTCATCTACTGATAATTTATCCTTCCCTTTGGCATATTCAAAGAACCCTACTACAGGACATACACATTCGGGAATAGTATAATCATCTGTTTCAGGTAACGTTACCAATATACTAAGTCCTACGCCATTGATATATTCGCAAGAAACGAATTTATCAAAGTCGATATATCTTTGCGCCTCCTTAGCTATAATGTCACAATTCTTTCGATATTCATCATAGCTTTTGATAGTACTATTAATAAATTTATCTATATTCATTTCTGTTTTAGTTATTTAGTTACTATTGTTCTATCACTCCTTACCACTTTCATCTTAGGCTTCTTAAACTGTTTGTCGCATGATGTATAAGGAAGCCAATACGATCTATCTTCGTAATAATCTAAGTCGATAGGAACAAGATGAAATAATTCGTGATCGAAATCTACCCCTATCAGCATACATTCAATATCTACTTCTGGGTGCTTTTGATGCCAGATAATGATCTCACTATGTCGATAGGAGTAATGAATAAATTGATTGCGGGTCATGATTAGATCATTTTTCGTTTTTCAAAAGAGTAAGAACTTGGTTTATCTTCCGCAGATGGGCTACTGTAGAGGTAAAGGCGTAATGGTATTCACTGTATTTGCTCATTTCTAAATTGTTTTACTCTAATTAAAATACACCTCCATCACAGGCATTAAGAATAGTTTCTACTATTCTATCACTTTTCATTCTTCCATTTTCGCCCACTCCATCATTATCATCCTTATCAAGTTTCAAGATATTTAAATTTCCATCAGCAAAGAGAATCAGATTCTTAGGTTTCTTTCGCATTAATTTCTTTAGATCTTTAATCCATTCCTCTTCTTTCTTCGTTAGTTTGATTATTTCCATAATGTCCCTTTCTATTTTGTTTTACGTTAACCTTCTACTGTTTTAAACAGAGTAACTATCTTAATCCATCTCTTACGCTCACCCAAAGCCTTTGCAGCTTCCATTTGAGCTTGTTGATAATGACAATGCGATTTGTCGAGAATGCCATCAAGCCAATATTTTTTATATTCCTCTGTCCGGTAAGCTAATCTGAAGGTCTCCGTGAATAAAACGTTGTCTATTTCAAATTGAACAAAGAAGTTGTCTGTTTTAAGCATAGATGTTCCTTTCTAATTTGTTTTACGTTAATCAATTGCAGGTTCATACGTGTAGTATTTCCATCCTTTATAAGAGTTTTTCCAATTACAATAGTCTGATGCATCTTTTTCTTCAAAAAATACAGCTACGTTGTGTCCGTAACAGTCATACACTCTATATTTCTTCATATCTCTTTTGTCTTTAATATGGGTTTATACAATTTTTCAAAGCGTTCTCCCACTCATCCTCTGTTATTTGGATCATATCATCATAAAGATTAAATCCTATAATGTAACATCCTCTCTTATAGTTATTTTCGATATATTCACAATGAAAATATCGAGATTCTTTATCAAACATACCTTCAGGAGTTAGTTGAAATATCTTCTTTCCTTCCTTATACCACCTGTGAGGGATTTTCTTGTTGAAATGTTTTACAAAAGTGCTCATGTCTATCTTGTTTTGAGCCTAATTAGGCTACATAGTTAATACTAATTTCTCCTTTCAAAACTCGTTCTACCTGCCTGTCGATTATCTCTTGAAACTCTATCTGGCAGATAAGAGAGCAATCCGGTATAATTTCTTCCACTGGGTCACCTCTCCACGTTGGTAGTTCATCCAAGAAGATACGCCCGTCTTTATCCTTCAGGCAGGTAGCTCCAACATCACGCTCAATCTGCGCCATTTGAGCAAATACTTCTGGGAAGTCCTTCCGAATTTTGTTCCAGTAGCCCATGCCACCTTTCACACAGCCGATGCAGTTGTTGTTATTGTATCCCATCCTGTACATGGCGGGGATTTCAATACCGGCTTTCCAAAGCATCCCCATTGCATCAGATTTCGTTATCTGCTTGTCAATAAGCGGAAACAGTGGCTTTGTGTCTGGATACTGCTGTTTCAAGCGGATAGCCCGGTTAATCTCTTTTGGATCGTAATCGAATCCCCAAACTTGACCGTCCCAAGAACCAAGTTCTTTTTCCAACCTGTACCGAACTTGTTTCTTCAATTCGAATGTACAAGCCGCACCAGTCGGACCATTGATATACCGTTTTTTAGTCAGTACATCCTCTACATTGATATACTTATCGCTGCGAATGGTGTATATTGGCTGATTGTACCACTTTTCACAATCTGCCAGGAATCGGGCGTTATCAGGATGACCGGAGCCAGTTTCAATGTAGTAGAGTTGTACATCTTCGTACAAACTCAACGCTATTTTACAAGCTACTGCGGATGTTACACCGCACGAGAACCACGCTATTATCATTTGATTTCTTTCTGATTTGTTTTTCGCAAATCCTTGATAATTCTTCAAGAACTTGCAAGGTTTTACTCTAATTGATTCGTATATACTTACCTGCAATATCGCAAGTTCTTAATATATCGGCATTATCTTCACCGAAAGCGATTAGGATACTGCCGCAACCGGGCGAATCTCCACGAGTCCCATCAGGTCGGAAGAACCTAATCCGGTTACGTAGAAATTTCATAGCTGTTGCTTTTTCAAAGATGACATCTTGGAACATCTTACTATCGCAGCGGTTGAATAGTAGAGCGATGCCGTTACCGTGTTCTGCCAGACGTTTAACGAAACGTTCTATTAGAGGACGGGAATAAGGAGGATTAAGCCATACTCTGCCAAACCATTCTTTTGATAAGCCATCATCATTCTTGTTGTACATTTGTGTAGCTATTTGCCAAAGCGGTTTAACCGGAGCGCATGGATCTAAATCGAACTTTCCCAATGCGTCTATAATTTCCTTTGGCGTGTACCATTCATCAGTGGTATTAGCCGATTTTTCAAAGGTTGTATTCATTGAAAATATTTTAATTAATTGTCCAATTCTTCTATTCTTTTAAAAATTTCATATACCAGCTGGGGACACATGGAATTTCCGTAAGCGTGAAACACCTCTTTTTTCAGTCGAGATTTGCCATACATTTCAAGTGATCTATCGGAAAACCCATAATCCACGCTACAAACTGGTGGTTGACCAGCCCACGTAGCCCCAACCGATAAAGATGTTCCGGCAAACAGCCTGCGCTCCTTGACAATCGTCTTGCATACATCGGAGAAGAAAGATTCTCCCTCCGGTAATCGGACGCTGTCGGAGTAAGCAACCAGGTAACACCTGGCTCTTCTTTGGGGCGCGCCTGCGTCTGAAGCGTACATAATCTTCCATTCAGCATTGTACCCCAATTCGGAAAGCGAATGGAGGATTTTTGCAAAATCTCTTCCGTTGTTAACTCTTGTGATATTGGCAACGTTTTCTGCAACAACCCATCGTGGACGGATTTCATCAACCGCCCGGCACATGTGCCACCATAATCCGGTCCTTTCTCCTTCAAGTCCGAGTTGTCCTTTTCCTCCCATCTGCTTTGCCTTACTTGCATCTTGGCAGGGGAATCCGCCTGTAAGGATGTCCACTCGGTTTCGCCAAATATTGAAATCTGTTTTGGTAATATCTGCATAACTTGTACCTTTAAATCGTTTTTCCAAAAAGCTCCGGCAGAAATCATTTATTTCACAATGAAACAGATTTTTCCAGCCCATCCATTCGGATGCAAGTTCCGGAGCTCCAATGCCACTAAATAATGAGCCGTGAGTTTTCTTCATTATCATTCATCGTTTAATTAATTGTATCCATCAAGTGGTCCGCTATCGCATACACCACCAGGTAAAATAAGATGTTCACTCCTAGGAGAAGGAGGGTGTTTAGGAGTATTCTCATAACTAATCCAACTTCTCGTTACTTTCGAAAATATGAGCAAACGTACTTTTTTCATCTGATAGATCGAGCCCAAGTTGTGAAGGGTGACGTTTGATGTAATTATAAAATGCGAACATCTTCTTGTCATCGTCACCGCAGCGGTCTACCAACAGCCGGATGAAAGCCAGAAGACAATCGGAGTCGTTTCCGAAGTTTTCCTGTGTGGAGAACTGTGTTTTATCCACATCTTGTTTCAATTTCCGGATCGCGGCTATTGCTGTGTTGAAATTGCGTTTCGCATCGTGGCGTAGCTCATAGCCTTGCTTTCCCATTTCGCTTCTCAAATCATAGAGAAGGGTTTCCACGACGTCAGTCAACACGTAGGTTAGGTTGAGCGTCGTATTAAGATTTGTTGTTCCTACTAACATGATTTATGATACATTTTTCAATTCCACTTATGCGCCATGAACTTTTCGATGGCTGCTTTACTTTAGTGTACAACGAGCATCGTTTGCATATAGGCTTCAGATGCCTTCCGTCGTAATGAATACCGTTACAGATTACTGGATAACTTTGGAGTATCATCTGTTCGGTTATTGGTATTGTGATTTAGTAGGTAGATAACAGGTCTAAGAATATGATATGTATCCCTGTTGAGTACCACTTCTTTTTCAGTTAATTTTCTTCTTGTTCTCATTGCTCTTATGTTTTATATGTCTCTGATTTACAGATGTAAAGTTACTTAATTTGTAACTTGTAAACAAACGTTACTTTTCTTATTTGCATGGCTTTAGATTAAATTAACCTGTTGAAAAGGAAACGCTTCCAATGCGATTTGAAGCTCTTTCAATTGCATCCTTGTTGCCACTTTCTACAAGCTTTTTTTCTTGCTCAAGATATTCTGCATATGATATACTATTGCTACCACGTTCCTCTATCTCTTTTTGTCGCAAAATTTGATATTGTTCACGTTCGTACCGTTCAATTCCTTTCCGCCTTTCTGAAATATATTCAAGCATAGCACTTGTTATCTTCATAGGATCAATGGCCCCGTAAAACCTCCCATATTTGCCAGATTTAAAACGAGCTATGAAAAAACATATTTCAGCGGCATTGATATAATAATACTCCGAAAGAAATATTGCAGCCAATTCCTCAAGTTGAGTTTTGGCTATCTTTGTAGATACCTCTGCAAAATCATTCAACGTTCCAAATTGAATTTTAAGCCACTCTAGTGGTGTTTCATCCCCATAAGTAGAAGCCAAAAGCCCCAAACTTGGTATTTCAAGATTTAATGCTAAATCTGCATGAGTAGCGCCACATCTTACAATTTTAAATTGCAAGTCTGGATTGTAATCAAGTATGAATTGCGCTGGATCAGGGTATTTTGTCAATAATGCCCTCTGCTTCAAGTTCCTTTCTCTTTTTTGCGGCAGCTTCTCGGACGGTTGTAGAGACTGCAAGAACTGAATCAAGTTTTCGCTGCTCGCTATCTTGTTGGTTTTTACTAAGCCTTGTTCCATTGTAGTTCCCTTCTAAAATCTTAGTAAAATTCGTAGGTCTGAAAATCCAATCAAAATCACATCGCCAGTTTTTATCATTCCTACCTAAAAGAAATGGAGATTGAATAATATTGTTGAATACATCCATAATTGCTTGTTTGTCATATTCTGACACACGAGACTTTATTGATTTTTTCCTTTTGTCAGTCATGGATGACACTTTGGGAAGTTTGCCATCAAACATCTTATTGAATGTATCCATTAAAGCATTATAATCAATTATCGCATTTCTATTAGACTCTTTTTCATCCCCATGGGGGATTATAGGGGGAATATCTCTTATTCCTTTTCCTTCTCCTATTATAGGCACTGATTGTTCCGTGATTGTTCCGTGATTATTCAGTGATTGTTCGGTGATAAAACTATGTATGTCTTTTTGGGCTCTGTCTATCAGCTCTTTAGGTATGTTCAAATCTTCGGTATTGGGTCTGTTGATTACTTGATGCCGAGTAAAGTTAGGCAGATATATGAATCTTTCTTCGTTGTAAGAAAGCAGACATATAAATCCATTTGTTACAAGCTCTTTTATCCATTTTTCAAACTGTTGTACCTGGATCTGATCATATGGAAAGACTTTAGATTTAAGCCAAATAGAGTCACCTATAACCACTCCTATATCATCGGAAAAAGACCACAATCCAATATATAAGAGCCTGGCATCACGACTTAAACGTCCGATCTTTATATCATCCCAGAATTTGGGTTTAATAGAACGTATACGTGCCATGCTTGTTTGTAAATAATTGGGGTTTAATCATAACTTGATAAAATAAGCTCTATATTTTCATTGTTTCTATATTGTGGAACTCGGAAACAACTACTCATACAGAGCTGACTTATATTTTCCTATACGAGAGTTCCACCAATCGCATCAATTATTTTCACGGTGTAAAACTAATCAAAAGTGACGTAAACTCAATCACTTTTGAGCTATTATTTTTCCGTGATTAACTTTATTTTAATATCCAGCCTTATTTAACCGCAAAGCTTCCTTTTCATAACTCAATAGAGTACGTAATGCGTCTAACTGATGAGTTGCTGAAGCGTTAAGTCGATCTAGTCGATCCACTAAGAATGATTCGTTTTCTGCAATACTATCAAGTAGGGCATTTTGCACTTTTGCAGACAAGCAGTTTTCCTGCGCTATCTTAATAATGGTGTTTTGTATTTCATCCGATTTTCTTTTGCGGAGCATTCTTTTTGCTTCTGCAAGCATTTCACCGGTTCTTACTACATATACCATAGTTGCCGCAATCCTTTCCTGTATTTCTGTAGGGTTGTTTTGGCATGTGATATTCAGGAATCCGCTTATTTCTTCTATTTCTTGTATGATAGGGAGCAGGGGACAGTCTTCTATTTTACAAGCCCCTGTACCATCATTTTTCGGGCAGTATTTACAGTTTATTTCCATAATGATGTAATATTAATCTTTAGGTGAAAATTCATATTTGATCTCTTTATCGTCAAGTATGTATTTCTTGAATAACTCATTTACATCTATTCCGTTATGTTCCAGATATAAGATGTATGTATAGAAAAGAGCAGCTGCACTTCCTTCTGTCAAATACATATTCGTTTGGGTAGCGCGTCCGGAACTTTGAGGATTTTCTACCGATAGCAGGTAGGCATCTTCTTCTGTATGCGCAACGGTAACAAGACGGTGTTCTGAAAATTCGCACCGGACCATATCTGTGATTGCTACTTTTTTTGCAGATTCATTATCAAATCCAATGGTAATTTCACCAATGTTTTTATTTTCTTCCATAAGAGGTACTATGCTTTTATAGAGTCGTTAATGTATAATACCAACATTTCTCCTAATGGATGAAAACACTTAAGACCATTAAAAACAAGTACTGCACTCATGCCGCTGTGACCTTGCTTGGAGAACAAAGACCGGCATATTTCAAATCTTTCCAGTTCTTTTTTAGAGGTATCATTCAATACTGCAACCAATTCTAACCAGCAGTCAAGTTCCATGCCATGATAGAGATCATTCAACCTGATAGGAACAATTTCATTCCATAATTCCAAATATTCTTCCGGAATAATGCCTATTGCACGTTTTCTGTAATCTTCGGTTAATTGCGGAATTTTAGCCTTAAACTCCGCTTCTTTACGGTCATACTCTTCGTGTATCTTACGGATATATTCATCGTGTTCCGCTTTTGACTTACCAGTCACTTTAACAAACACTTCATCGAGAGAATCAGTAGAATACAACGCTTTCTCGTTAAATTCACCATAACATGGTGCATTGTCCTGCAATTCTTGATATGCTTTATCAAGATTGATTCCTGGGTAAAATTCAATTTTCTTCATTGGTTTCATTAAAATAATTAATCATATCTTCATATTCTTCACTGGATATTTCTTTATAGAAGGTGATAATACAAAATTCCAGAGAATCACCTTGCACAAACTTAAGTCTTTCAAGTATATTAAATCGTCCATTATCAGTACAGCATACTGCATGACCTGTTGTTTTACCACGTTGGTAAGTATAGTAATAGTACTTTTCCATTTTATTTCTCCTTCTTTAATTCTTCAATAAGAGCATCAGCGTTTCTTACTGCTGCCCTTGCCAGTTCCAAGGATGTTGGATTAGGATCTATTCCCTCAACAATGGGAGCGCATAAAAGCCCTTGCATGGCTGATTTTGCTATTTCATAGCGTCTCTGTTCCCAATCAATATTATCAGACATTTCTTGAAGTATTTCAACATCATCAAAACTTAATTCAATAGGATTACCGTAACTATCACACTTATCAAGTCTGACACGTGCGTAATCAGCAATATTGATAATTTCTCCAGTTTCTTTTACTCTTACTTTCATAACTATTCTTTAGTTTTAATACATCCGTTTTCAATACACCAGCAAAGCATCTCGTAGGCTGCATTCAATGGATTTTCTGCCAATTTAGAAACAAATGGTTCACATATTCCTATCTGATAACTTATACGCCAAGGTCCAGCAAAAGTAGATTCAATGTGCAGCTTATATTTTGCACCAAAGTCATTTATGTATCGCGGTAACTTGCCGAGAATATCCTGCAAGGTGTAAGTAGGAATTGATTCATACGACATAAACCCACAAGTTTGAAATGCCTTATGCAAGCTCAAAAACCATTTACCTTTTGATTTGTCATCAATACGGATTCCATGCGACACTCTCGCCCAATACATACTTGCATCACTTGTGTCCAATCTAAGTTCCTGTAAATGTTTCATCTGTTCGACTGATAATACTTGTTTTGATTTCATAGTTATTCCTCCTTATTTAAATCTTCACAATGCAACTTATAAGCATAGGCAAACATCTTCAAAGTAATAGGTTCAAAGTGAAAGTCTGCCTGCTTGCCCTCTACCACAACAGAGACACACAAATCTCCATCACAAAAATCAATATATGCCACAGCATCATCATTTCCCTTGATAGAAAAGGTTTGTGTCTGTACGCTATCCATGGTTCACCTCCTTCTCTTTAATCCGTTCTAGTACATCTCTGTTGGCTTCGAGTATATCATCGAAAGACGGAATAGGTAACCAGGCTTTTATTACGCCTTCATCGTAAAATAGATGAGGATAATCCCTAGTTGATACAAACTTATTCCATCTTTTAAAGAAATAAACTTTCTCAACGACATCACCGTCAGTAACAAAGTAATACCCATCCTCTTCCGGCAACCGCTCCTTAACGCTTATCCAAGGCGATTGCTTTGACTGCCATTGTGCACCTTGTCTGAATGCCTCTTTAACCAACCTCATTTCTAAGCTATTATCGTATTGGCATTCATAACAATCTTCTGCCGCTTCTTTTGCTGCTTCTTCCAATGTCTGTTTCATATTACTCTGTTTTACGGTTTTCTCTTAATATTTCTTCACTGACGGTCGTATTAGAAATTGTATTTGCATTATTGGGTTTGCAATACAAACACATTTGGGTAAAAGGTGAATATACCCTGCCACACTTCGGACAAATCCAACCTTGCTGCCCGAACACTCCGTTATACGGATTAACTGCGCTTGATTCTTGTTTCATAATTTGATATTTTAGTTATTTCTTATGGTTAAGTCGTTTAATAGCGTCCTTTTTGGAATATGCCATAACTTTCTGTCCTTTTATGGTAAACTCTCTTAACTCTTTAACTGATGACTTAACTTTATAGTCAGGATTAAAAGTCATTCTTTCTCTACGATTCACAGAGTATGGATCGTTACTTTGTACTGCTGCGCACATCGCTACTGTTGCCAGTAACATTTGCTTCATTTTACTCATATTCGAATATTTTTTAAGAACTATATATAACTTCAAACTCCCATAGAGCAAATATCTGATTATCATTAGTCTCTACCCGATTCCAATCAGGTATGATTTTCTTTACTTCAACTTTTTGCCCGTTCTTTAATAATCCGATCATTTTTCTATATTTATTAATTACAAAATCATTTTATACACTATTTTTCAACTCTATATTACCTCGAATAATCAAGGATGATAGTTGTTATTTCAAATTGAATGATTCACTTAGAACCACTTAAAACCGGTAAAACAGTGACAACCATTTTCAGATTGTCACTGTGTCGATTGGCATCAACTTAATGTGTGGGACGAATCCCCTGACACTACTTTCCTACTTAGTTAGCTCCCATTCGACTAGCGTAATCAAAGTGCTCGACCTGATTACGGGAAGAACGAGAAACCTTTAAGCTATTCGATAGCTCGATTTTCAACTTTTCGTTTTCAGCTTTTAACCGATAACACTCCGCTCTGTATTGAGAGCATTCTGTGAATGACTTTAACATTGCGAGGTATTGGCTTATTTCTACTTCAATCATTACTTTATAGTTTATATTATTATCTCATTATACTTCCATTTAGACGCTGTGTAGTTCTTATATAGTCATCCAGTAGTTCATGAAGGATGAAATCCGGATAGACGTTTACAACACCAAAACGGTCTATGTTTACCTTATTAACCGGATATCCCCTTTTCTTACATAGGCGTGTGGCATCATTGCCGAGTTTCGCAATGTCACTTACATAAATAGGAAGTTTATGCCTCTGTACGTATGCAGACATAGTGGAACATCCATAATTACCGATACACTTTGAAGACAATTTCTTCATCTCTTCTTCAAGTACGCTTAATCTTAGTTCTGTCGACTTAAGCCTTTTTTCTTGTTCGACATTGGTCTTGGCTAACTGAAATATCAGTTCCGCCTGACTCATTTCAACGGTTGAGTTCAAAATATTGTCCATTACTCTAAATTTTAATGTTCTGATTACTCGGTTATCTCTTTAATTGAAAGTTCAGGGAATCTATCACCTTTAGCGTGCATTGACATTACATACATATAGCAGAAATCAGCTGCCTGTTCGTATGTTTCGAACTTGAATGTTACGCTTGAACCTTTCTTAGAAACTTCGTATTTCATTGTTTTATATTTTAAAGTGTTAGTTATATCTTAATCACCTACGTAGCGTGAACCGAATCTACCAGTACTATTCACATTGTAATAAGCCGATGCAGGAATGTTCTTGTTATTGTAGCCTTCGTGCATTGTAGCCTTAGCAGCTTTGCTCATCGCTTCTTCTCTTTCTGCCAAGAATTTATCAGTTCTTTCCTTTACCGCTTCTACTGTGAAGTTAGCTTGGAGTTTTGCAAGTCTCCATGCTGACTTTAAACATTCACCAAAGGTCTTACCTTGCTTCTTACCTGAATACTTGTAGTTTCTGTGAGCGTTCTTGAATATTTCTGATAAATTGTAGCGTTTCATATTCTTTTTATTTATGAGTTATTTTTGATGATGTAAAACTACATTATAATGCCGTATTTACCAAACAAATACAGCATTTAATTGCCTATTTAGCTTTAATTAACGATATTATAATGTCGTACTATCATTAAAATACTACATTTGCATACATAAAACTTAATATTATGGAGCTAAGAGTAAAAGAAATTACAAAATCAAAGGGACTTACAATGCAGCAACTTTCTGAAAAGTTGGGAGTTACTCGTGATACATTAACAAGGAATGTGAACGGAAATCCTACCATTGAGACCCTTTCCAAAATAGCAACCGCATTAGAAGTACCTATATGGCAACTATTCGCGTCTCCGGAAGAAGTGCAACTCCCCTCAAACGCCCATTCTATCAAATGCCCACATTGCGGAAACGAGTTCCCGGTTAGTGTGAATGTTGAACTTAAAACACAAAACAAAGATTAATAACTAAATAGCCATGAAATTAAAACTATGCTTCATATCAATTCTATTTGTATCAGTATTACTATGCTCATGCGAAAGTCCAAAGACTGAAAATGACGAGCAAGTATTGGAATATGATGTGATCGAGATTGACTCTTGTGAGTATATAATGGTTCAATCCGAAACGTATCCTTGGAAGAAAGTAACAAGTATTGCTCACAAAGGAAACTGTAAGTATTGCCAAGAAAGACGGAAACATGAATTTGACAAATAATATAAGCCATGAACCGCATCAAGCTCACAAAGGAAGAAAAGGCAACTTTGCTTAATGTTTCCAAGAATGGAAGCAAACAACCTCGTGAGCTTTCACCGATAGCTTTTCACTTTGCTTTATCCCTGTTGCAGGAAAAAGGACTTGTAGAATACAAAAACAATTACGATGAAGTGCTGGAAGCCAAACTGACTATCAAGGCTAAAGCGTACTTGGAATGCAACCCAAACCTAAAGAATCCGGTTCCATGGAAAGATATTGTTTTGATAACCTTATCCGCTATAACTGCCATATCCACTTTTATAGCCTTGTTTATCAGTTGCTCAATCTCATTAAGTAAATGATATATGAAACGAATAAAACTCACTAAGGAGGAAAAAGAAACACTTAGGATCGTTGATAAGTTCAACGGTAAATGTCCTTGCGTATTTCCTTTGCACGTCTACAACTTGTCCGTCCGATCACTTGAAAGGAAAGGATTAGTTAAAGCCGCATATCTGGAAGGTGGAGCAGTAGAAGATGCCAAAACCACCGATGAAGGAAAACACTACCTTTGTGAGAACCCCAATTTACGAAATCCTATCAACTGGACTGTTATCGGAGTAATAGCCGGGATACTTTCTCTTATCGTGTCTGTTATAGCCTTATTTATAAGCTGCACCGCGATGTATAGATGAATAAGAGGGATGCATTTGCATCCCTTTATTTATATTAGCTAAGAATTAATAAGATTAATGATCCCTTGCCTGCCAATTCCGGTAATCTTTCTATGGTAGATAATATGACCGTTGTCAGCAACCTCTTGTTTTATATCAAACCAACCAAGCGTAGAGTATTTGGTGTATGGTACCCACGTCTGATTAACTTTGTATTGCACTCCAAGTTCTTTTAAACGGTTATTAAGTTCAATTGCCGATTTAAGCCCTAATTCTTTAGCAACTTCCGTACATGTATAGGTCTTATTGACATGAGTTAGCACAGCTACCTGTTTCTCTGCTTCAATGCGTGCCGACCGTTCTTCTTTTAGCTTAGTGAGAAGTTCAATGCCGAAATCTGGATTATTCAATATCTGGTCAATAACATTGTCGGTAGCATAGATACCATGCTTGCGGATAGATGGAAGAACTTCGCCACATACCCAATCTTGAAACTGTTCAGCATTAGGAAGATTACTTCTCATTATTAACCTATATACATCCTTTTCCGGAATATATACCATATTAGTTCCACCAATTCCGTTTCCATGTGGGCAAAACACCTTTTTGCCTGATTTGCAATGTCTTTGTATTGCATCAGCTGTATCAGAATATCCCAATGCAGTTGCTACGTCCTTTGCACAAAACAAAGGTTCTTCACTTGTTCCGGCTACTCTAACTTCACCAAACGATTCATTCTTAAAAATCTGAATGTTGTCCATAATAATGTCTTTTCGTTCGAGGACGTACCGCACTTCTTCATGCGGAGATAAAAAGGCGAAAGCCATGCAGGGGGTTGTGACCTACACAGCTTTCTATATCTTAATCCTCTGATTAATTCTAATTTTAATAAGTACAACCCAACGCATTGCAAATATAATAATAATTTTTAAAAGTGATTATACGATCAACAATCAACATATTCTTTTAACTATTTATGCTTTGCTTCTCAAATGAAATTGCTAACTTTGCATTAAAATGCATATATTTGAATATGCAATTATATAATTAGTAACCAAGAACCCTAAACAAAATGACAAAATTTGAACAACAAAAAATCATAGAAATAGTACTTTATATCCTTAATAAAACTGGGGGTATGGACTATTATCATTTGTTCAAGATATTATATTTTGCCAATCAACGAAGCTTGGTTGACTGGGGGCAACTGATGATAGCGGATAAATTTTGCGCTCTTCCCCATGGACCAGTACCAACAATTTTGTATAGTACAATACAAGGGCAAAAAAGCGTTCTTTCAAAAATGACAGATGATGTTCATGTTGTAGATTACTATCTATTATCTAAACGTGAACCTGATATGGATTATCTTTCACAATATGATAAAGACACTTTAGATTTATGCATTTCCAAATACGGGAAAATGAGTTTTAAGGAGTTGGAAAAAACTTCTCATACAACTTGTTGGCAAAAAGCGAGAGACAAAAAGGGAAATCATGTTATTGATCCGGGGGATATTGCCCTTGATGGAGGAGCTAATGATGAACTTGTAAAATATATTAATGATTCAATAGCATTTGATGAAACCTTCGGAAATTAAGATAGGAGATGTGTTTTGCGTTACGATGAACAAGGCCAATGGAGTAGTACCCAAACCCGGAGATGCCAGTCGTGATAAATTTTTTGTAGTACTTGGCTTTGATAACGATGGAAACGTTTATGGTGGTGTCATCTTTAACTCCTTTATTAATATGAATCTGCCACCTAATGTACGAGCAATGCAGCATCTTATAAAAGGGGAAAGTTATGATTTCCTTTCATATGATAGCTACATAGATTGTTCTTCAATTAAAATAGTAAAGAAGAACAAACTTCTTAAAAGTACTAGTTTAGGCACATTGGAGGAGAAAGATATTACTCTTGTTTGTGATAAGATAAAGAGTAATTCTCGAATCAATAAAGCCGAATTAAAAAGATTCGGACTAATTGATAAATAAAGCCAGATGTAATGTCTGGCTTTATTTATTCCAATGCAGTAATAAGGCAGATTAAAAGCTGAAAACAAAATGTCAAAGAACGATTTGCCGAATAGGAGCTGAGCCAATCGACACAGGTTTTATTTGTCTAAACCAATTTGTCTGGACAGCATCTCGCATAAAGCTTCTAGCTGTCCCAATATATATGGTTTTATATCCTCACTACAGTTACTTGTAAATGCAACAAGATTCTCTGATAGCTTATGCCATTCTTCTAACTCATTCGGTTTCATAAGTCTCAATCTTTAAAATTTGCGAAACAACCATAACTACATGTTATTCAAATAATCAGTTACCACTTTAATGAAATCGTCAAGAGAACGGCAGACAACATATTTATTCCCAGCCGCTTCACATTCCTTTTGCCATTCTTTTTGTACTGTTCTTTGGTACTCACCTGGCTTTTTCATTTCTATACACAAAGCACCGTAGAAACGATTACTTTTAAGAAGTATCAGATCTGCAACTCCCGAAAGCATCCCTTCTTCTTTCATGTATGCCCCGTTTCTAGCACTTCTTCTTGCTGCATTAGGAACAGCAAATAAGATGTTTCTTAATTGGGGGTATTGGAGGCGAAACCATCTAATACAAGATGCTTGTATCTTATGTTCTTCACTTTTCGGCTTTCTACGAATATTGGTTCCGCAATATTTAGCTTTCATTTCTTCGTATGTCATAATACCCTAGCAAGTTTAAAATCAAGCAACATCAATAACTCATTGAATTTCTCTTCATACCAAAGCGGCTGTGTTTCTTTGGGATTATTAGGGTTGACTTGGTTCTCACCATACGACAGACCGGATTCGGTTATGGATTTGAAATACTTATCTCTACCTTTTGATGACTTCCTTTTCATATCACATAAGATACCTTTCTGAATCGCTCTTTGATTAAACGACTGTGCGCTGATAGACAAACCCGCTTCTTTGAGCAATTCAGTAGCGGATTTAAGTATCCCATGTGACGGAGTATAATCAGGTGTCGGAAGTCCAAGAGGTGCAGCTACTTTACTAATTAAAGACAATTTAGAAGAATCATTTAGATTAAGCACTTCGCTTACGCCTTTTACCCATTCAAGGCCAACGCGGACTTTAGTTGTTAGTGATGGTTCACGTTTGGGTTTGTTCTGGTTTTCGATTACTTTCCGGACGCTTTGGTGGAACACTTGACGATAAACCTCAAACACAGGACGGACTTTTCTCGCGATGAAGAACTCCATGCAGGAAACTGTAAGTTTGTACTCATTTGTCGGTCTGCCGCCTTTGGGGTTTTCCCCATTTTTGGGGGAAACTTGATAATCAACACCTTCAATAAACTGACCACCATCTATCAACTCTCTAACGGCATGGTCTTTTCTTGGATAAACCAACATCCAAACTTCATCGAGATTGATTGGAAACTCATTGTCAGATTTTGACAGTTCAAGAACTGCGTTAAAATAACGCTTGATTTCGCTTTCGCTACTCTCTTTAGATAAGATTAAATTCGTTGCCATATATTTTAACTTTGGCTATTATTTATTTCTGGACGCTTCCAAAACTGGAAGGTTTGTTTCCGTTGGTATGTATATCACAGTTTTATCATTCAGATTGCTTTGCTGACGTACCCACAAATATTGAATATATGCAGGGGTAATACTTCCATTCTCAATTTTAATCGCTTCAGCAGCACCTTTGGCGCGTTCGATTTCTGCTTGAGCGTTCAGTTTTTCAGCTTCCAGATTAGCTTTAGCTTCTTCAATCTTTATTTTACGGTTTTGTTCAGCTTTAGCAAATTCTGCCTTTCCAGACATTTCTTGTTGCCAAACGTTATAATAAGGGATGGCAACAAAGCATCCCGCAACAATTGCGGCAAATATGATAGCCGCCAGAATTCCAAATTTATTCATAATTTCTAATATTGGGTTTTATAGAGCCGCCCAAGGGTCATTTCTGTATTGTAGTTAATTTGTAGTAGATAGCTTATCACATAGAGAGGAACAAATAACACACACCGTTCCTCTCTTTTAAACTAATCTTCAATTATCGCCCAATCTGGCAAATATTCTTCACTGTCGCTCTCCTTCATTAGTATCTGATTTATTGTTAGGGATTACTTTTGTTTTACCGCCAGTTTTATCAACGATAACCGGTTTACCACCTACCGTGGTTTCAGTACATTGCCCTTCAGGGAACTTATTAATAAAGCGAACAACTTCTTTATCTTCTGTTGCGTTACTTTCTTCTTTGGCTTCATAAGGGAATACATCTACAATCGAAGTTTCAGCTACCATACCGATCTGATAATCTGCCATTGTCCCCTTCATGCCTTCATCTAACTTTTTGACTGCGTCGCGCAAGTCGGCTGCTTGTACCAGTACTTGGGTGGAAGTCTTTTTCTCTGCACCGCTTTTTTCGTCAAGGGTAATGAAAATAAGTTTGCATTTGAACCAGCGGTCGGCACTTTCTTCGTCACTTGGAAAAAGTTCGCTATAGTTGGCACGTTTGATATCCGAAACGGTAAATTCCCCAGAGATAAACGGAGTCATCTCCTCGATGATTCGTGCCTCTGCTTCTGTAAAACTAAGTGCATCTACCAAATAAGGTTCCGTCACTTTCTTCTGCATTCCGTTTTCCATTACTTTTTCATAACGGATTTTACATTCAAACCATGTATGCATTGCCATAATTAATCCTCCTTTAAATTTTTGATACTATCTTCAAGCATTTCATTTAAGCATGTTCCACCATTGTAGAATTGCATAATGTAGCTGTACGTCCCGTCATTGTTAGGAGTAAGGATTGAAATGTCCTGTGTATCCTCTTCTTCCTTGTCCTCAATGACTTCCCAAAGAACATCGTTGACCTCAATCACAATAGCTGGATAGGGATCATTTAACAATGCTTCTTTATAAGTCTTATAATATGCCCCTAACTCTATTTTAAGAGTCTTGCATTTCTGTTCACACCACCCTTCGACAGTATAATTATTCAAATCGACTTTCTTAATTTTGCCAATATGTCTTTCCATTTCACTCATAATTAACTTTCTTTTTTTACAATTTTACTAATCAAATTCTTTTTCCCGTTTTTTACGTCTACGATAAAAATCTAATATTGCGTCATCTCTGTCATTGAACATCCTTTTCGAGATCTTAACAATGATCCAAATGGATATAGCGAGTACAGCAATAAATAATATTCCACCAACAACCATATAGATACGTACTAAGTCTGTTAGTCCAGATTGGTTTAAATAATCAATTAGATCTTTCATTTCTATTTTTCTTTTTTCATGATGATTAAGCTAAAGGATGAACTCTTTACCAAAGGATTTCTCCAGTATCGTTTTTAGTTCATCGGAACCATTTTTGTACAGCTCCATGTCTTTTTTTTCACTGATTTGTAATATCCTCATTTTTTATTTTCTTTTTAAGTTTTTTACTCGTTTTCCTACATTGGCGAGCCTTATCTTGCTCACATGGTTTCTTGCAATATTTATCAATTAATTCAGCACTCTTATCAAGGAGCCGAATAAGATTTTGTATATCTGTTTTGCATACTTCCATTGCTTTTAAGTATATGTTTGAGAATCCAAGAGAAACCACCATATAGCCATCTATTCTGTTTACACAATAATAACCTATCACCTTTGGGATAGAATATAACCCACCCAAATCCTTTCTTAGAAACAATGAATTCGAATCCAAAATCATTTCGTTGAATAACGTCATATCCTAAAGATTTGATAGCGGGAAGGATTGTGTTTACAAATTGACTATAACGTTCTTCTCTTCGCTGTTTTACAAATTGTCCGTATTCTTTTCCTGTTTCACTCATGGCAAATCTATTTTATCAAAATCAATACCTTTTTCATTCATAAAATCACCAAGAGCAATGATGTTCTCACGGGTAGTAGTAACTTTGAACGCTCTCGTCAATAATTCAGGTTGTTGTGTCCTGGATTGACTAAAAGGTACTTGTTCGTCAGCTTTTTGATTTGCCATCGCAAACGGATTGACCGGACGTGTTTTGGCTTGTTCTGCTTCAACAGCTTTACGAGCTTCTTCCGCTTGTTGCTTTTCTTGTTCCGCTCTAATCTTAGCTTCTTCTGCTGCCTTAGCCCGTTCGCGTTGTTCTTTCAGGCGGTTTGCGTATTGAATAGTAGAAGCGATATTAAGCGTGTCCATATAATAAGTGCGGAGAACATCATAGTCTTCGCCAAAACCTTTCAGCGTAGATAGCTCGTTTTCAACCTTAGCAAATATGGCATCAATATCCGAACAAACAGACTTCATGCTTGCAGTCTTGTTCAGCCATTCCGGTTTAAACACCTTGTTGAAGTCCACGAGATTGGTGTTCATGCCATCAAAATAGGTTTTAATGTTTGCTTTCTTCTTTTCCTTATATTGCTGCTCGTTCTGTTTGACTACAGTATCAATCTTAGCGGAGCATTCACCAATGAGCTTCACCGTTTCGTTTACTACCTCCTTGAATTCTCCAAAAGGTTTCATAAACTCCTTCTCTATTTCAAGGCGTTTGGAGTTGAGAGCTTTTGCAGCTTTGTTGAGAGAGGCTTTATCTCTCTTTGCCTGATCGATATTGTCATCCGTGTAGTTGGATATATCATACTTCGGCAAATTCGCCATTACAATATCTCTGATTTGCTTTGCGTTGGTAGTAAGACTACCTAGCGTCTTTTCACTTACGACCAGTTCTAGGTCGCTTTCTTGAATTGCTAATTGTGTATCCATTGCTCTATTTTTTATTTAGTTTATCAACAATACGTTCTATTACCTCTGCATTATCTACCGAAAGCCATTCTTTAGCGACATTCCAAGCTATACTTTTAGATGCTTTGAAATTGTCAATGCGTGTAGAATGATGCGACAAACGTCCTTCGGTAGGCTTCAATCCTTTGTCGTGAAGTTCGCATAAGCCATTGTGAAAGAACGAACAATAATCATCGCCCGATGCAATTTGGATCATAGGAATTGGAATATCAATAACTCCCATTATCATTCCGGCTCCCCAAAGAGTGGGGAGTAACCGGTCGGAATAACCTGAACTATTAATTTCTCAATATCCTGCGGAGTTCCTAAACATGGAGTATGACATTGCATTTTACATAATGAACATTTACATTCACATGGTTTTCTACCTGTCTTTCGTATAATACGTTGGAGTTGAGTCTCTTTTATTAATAGGTCACCCATTATTCTATATCAGCTATTTGGTTAATAATATCGTCTGCCATACGAATGCGTTTCTCCATTTCAGCGAAGACTTTTTCATCAGGTAATATGCGTACAATATGAATAGGATCTATTTGAAAAGGATTATAAACGACAAAATCAGTTCTTTGTGCTCCAGTGCACATCATGTGAGCACAGCATTGGTAGAAGTATTTAGGATTCATTTCTAACAATGAGTCATTGTCATGAACATCGGATTTGTATCTCATAAATTTGCTTTGGTCAAGGCATTTGATTTCCAAACATAATTTGATTTGGCTATCTTCATCATAAAAGAAACCATCAGGACTACTCGCGAAATTAGGAATGGTAGGATGTTTGCATGAACCGACTTCTATAATATGCAAGCCTGTTTTTTTAGCATAAAGATTACGCGCATATTCCTCTTGCTCATTACCCCACTGCATTGCTTTGGAGTTTACATTTACTTGTTGCAAGTATATCCCGAATGTATAATCATCATTTATAATATCGGGATCCATAAATCTTTCACCTGCAATTTGATAAATATAAGTTTTGGCGGCATCTGAAAAGCGGTCATTACGACCACTCTTCATTAATACTCCGCATTCACTTCCTGTGATACAGCCTAATCGTTTTCTGTACCATTCAATTGTATGTTGGGCTTCCATTATAATAATGTTTTTTGAACCGGTTTGTCATTCGTGTTATTTTGAGACTGATTTACAGGTTGCTCCTGTTTAGGTTGTTCTTTTACTCCTGCATTTTTAAGAGCAATTTCGGCAAGCTTGTTTTTCGTACCTTTATCCGGGATTTCCTCATATTCTACATCCTGAATATCTTCAACTTCTTCCTTGGTTAAGAATCCCATTGATATTTCAGGACAATAGGCACGTTGCCAGAAAGCAGCCGCACGATAAGTAAGCATCAGATTGGGCATTGTAACCCATTTGCTTCCAGACTTTGTATACCACCCTTCCTTTATTGCCATTTCAATAGTTATCGGATCTGATTCAAGAACTTCTTTGGTAGAAAGTTCGGTGGCATAAGCAATACATTCAATATTATCCACATCAGTACCGTCGAACTCTTTTACAACGATTGTATTGCGTCTGTTTGTAGCATCCCACACTGTTTCATTGTATTTTACTTTACCAACCTTCCCTAGCGTTCTTTTCCGATATCTGAGTGAGGTGTATTTGCCACTCATATTAATGGTAGCGATAAGGAACTTGCTTGACCATGACGGGTTTCCCTTGACAACGTAGAGATTCTGCATTATCATTAACGGATTAGCATTCATTCTCATTGCCATATCAAGCGCAATCACACAATTTCCTGTATTTCCTTTATAAGCTTCAGGAACGATTGTACTTTCAGTGTACATCTTGGCCATGCGCTGCATGACCTCAAACTGTTTGACAGTTTGCCCTACAGGTGTCATAGCAAATTCTGCTGCCTGTTTAGCTTGAATAATTTGCAACTCTGTTACTTGATTGTTTTCTTCCATTGCTCAAATATTTTAAAGTTTAACAATATCTCGCCAGCCCTTGCATTAAGCAAAGGCTAGTTCTCTCTTCTTCTAAGCTTTTTTCTGTATATCCTGATGAAATACCAGAAGCGTGCAATTTTAATCTCTTGTTGATTTCTTTTTTGACATCGGATATGTCTTCCTTGATAAGCTGGATTATTTCTGCTTTCGGTGAATATCCATATTCAGGAAGATATTCAAGGTTGCTAGATTCCACCTTTTTTAACTCGGATTCTAATTGCTGTAATTCATCATTCATGGAATTCTGATTTGAAAGTTTCATACGTGATACCGATAGCGTCAAGTATTTCTCTTAATCTTCTGTTTTCTTTTTCCTTGTTTTCAAGAAGACATTGTTCATACATAATTTTATATGTAAGTGAAGCTAAGTCTTCATGACTCATTGCTAGTAATTCTTCTTTTGTTTTCATTGCTCTTATGTACGCTTTATATGTACTTTACTTTTAGTTTTACATCTATCGGTTTGTCTTTCATAGAAGAGAAAGCATTGAGTATTTTGTCTTTCGTTAATCTGATCGGAGTGTCTATAATTCTCTTATCTATAATTGTAAGAGGAAGTTTTCTTCCACTATATGTTATCAGGATAATTTCTTGAATTATATACGGAGATTTACTCATCTTCATGCTCGAATCTTTTATTGTGTTTTTCAATATACACCGAGAGATACCCGAAAATCCCAAATGAAATCCAAAACGAAATCTTATATGGATTTTCCACCAGTATTACCATCGCTATAAATGATAGAACCCAAAGTGTTAAAATTACATCTTTTTTCATAACTGATTGATTATCTTTTAATTACGATGTAAAACTACTTTATTTTTTACTTTAAAGCAAATATTTGACTTGTAAAATATTTGTCTTTAACTTGATATAACTGTTTGATTATCAGCTATTTTAATGTTGCATTTTTTATTACATCATAGGCATTGCAATACCACCTACCATTTTGTCGGTTAGGAGGTATTTTTTCAGCACGAATATCGCCAGAGCCTACCAGTCGGAATAACCTACCTCTTCCACCGACTATATCGGCTGCTTCCCGTTGCCCGAAGGTTTTGTCATTTAGTACAATTTTCAAAACTTCCTCGTTAATCATATTGTCTAATCTTTAAAAAGGTTGTTCTTGTGCGCATATTGAATAAATTCTGATTTCTCATGAATACCAAGTTTAATATATACAGATTTGATATGATTCTTTACTGTATGAGGAGAGAGGTAAAGTTTATCTGCTATCTCTTCGTTATTAGCTCCTTGGTATACCATTTGCATTACTCTCATTTCTGCATCTGATATACGGCTGTAAAATTGGGGGCAACAGATAATACCTTCATACTTGCATTCTCCGCGCATAGGACATTTTACACGTTCAAAGTTGAATCCTCCCTTTTTATCAATATCTCGACTGGTATTATCTAATTCTCCAAAATTGCATTTACAAAAACGCCTTACCATGAGATATTGAAAATATGGAATATTCTGTGCGCTTTTTTGGTAACATTCCATCAGCGCCTTATATGCATCTGGGTAACATTCGCGTATACGATCCAATATACTTTTTATTAGTCCTATGTCTTTATCGGTCACAGGTTGGTTGCTTCCATCAGGGAATAGACACCAAAGTTCATCTTCAAATATGTAGAACTCTAAATCTTTCATTGCTCAATAGTTTTTTATTCAGACCATAAATTGTTACGTGGAATTCCTGTTATTTCAGATAGTATCGAGATATGTTCTGGATTATTAGGTTTCATGCCATATATAACCCAATTTCTTGCAGCAGTAAATGATACTCCTGTTCTTTTAGTGATCTCATTGATGAACTCTGTTTTGGGGTGAGTTGAGTCTGGTAAGCTCTTATAATAGTCTTTTAGGGTCATTCTTTGACCTTCATTTGGCAAAATGCTTGTTTTTAATTCATCTTTCATTATCTTTGCAGTGTTATATATTAATGTTGTTGCAAATATAATCATTTAATGATATAAACTACTATTAAATAGTTTATATTAACATTTATTACATCCATGAATCGTATAAAGGAGCTTAGAACGAAGTTGAGCTATACTCAACTTCAGATGGCGGAAATACTGGGAATAAAGCAAAATGCTTATTCTAGTATAGAAACGGGTAAAGTATCATTAACTGATAGAAATCGGGCTGTTTTAGAATCTAAATTTCACTTGACTCCAGGGTGGTTGCAGGGGGATGATGTATCTATGTTTATAAAAGGGGATACTGTTGCCGGAATAATAGGTGGGGGAATGTCGAGGAGTAACAGGGAGAGATTGAAAGAACAGATTTTAGAAGAGCTTGTGGATCAAAGGATAGAATCGCAAAATGATTCGGTTTCTATGAGTCGCGAGGTATTTGAGCAAATTTCGAGGTTGACAGAAACTGTTTTGTCACAACAAAGGACGATTGAATCCATGCAGGAGCAAAATAGAAAATTTCTTGCCCTGCAGGGGATGGATGTAAGATGTGCTCATGCAAGTGGGTCGGATATTTCAACAAACGACATAAAGAACCAAAATATAAATAAGGAATGAAAATATCGGAAGAAGGGGTGGCCATAAGCAAACGTTTTTTTGCAGCACTGGCAATGCTAAAGGAGCAAAAAAAAATTAGAGGATTGCAAACTTTTACGAGAAATCATGATATAAATCGTTGGAATATAAATCAGGTTAAATTTTATCCAGATAGAAGTGTCTTAAAGCCAGAATGGATTGCTTATATACATGATGATTACGGTATTTCTGTTACTTGGATAGTGTTGGGAAAGGAACCTGTATTTGATCCGAAATGGAAAGGGGGAGGCAAATAAAAAGTGCAAAAACTTATCTCCGATGATAAATAGACGCTTAGTAATCAAATAATAATCAGTGTTTTAACCTATATTTTGGAGAAACATTCGTAACGCGTAGGTCGCCAGTTCAAGTCTGGCTAGCGGCTCTCAAATTAGAACGCTGATTATTAAATAATAATCAGCGTTCTAATTTTTACAGGATTTCCTGTTCTTAAAAAGGAAAATCCTGTGTATGTAATAGATGTGAAATATAAAAATGTAATCTATGTTGAGTCGTATTATTGTTTTAGTTGTCGCCGGAGTAGCTGTAGTCTATATCGTTCGCTTTATAGATAACTTTTTCTCCCAGCGTAGAAGATAAAACTAGCTTTCAAACATTCTACTGCGTGCCAACATGCACGCGCCGACGATTCCTGCTTTATCTTTCAACTTAGAGGTGATAATGGCTGAATCTTTATTAACCAGATTTAGAGAGTACTTGCGTACAGCTGTTTTTATAGGTTGTGTGATATAATCACCGGTTAAAGATAAAGTTCCACCTATAATTACTAGTTCCGGATTGAAGATATTGATTAACCCGGCAATCTGTTTGCCTAGTTTCTGCCCGATTTCTTCTACGATTTCAATGCAAAGCAGGTCTTCTTTATTCACGGCAGCAATTATCTCATCAAGAGTGATCGGGTTTTCCTCGGTTGTGATTCGCGTAGATAGTATGGAACTTTCCCCACTTTGAATACGCTCCAATAAAATACGATGAAGTGCTGAACCGGAAGCTTCCGTCTCCAGACAGCCTTTTTTGCCGCAATGGCAGATTATTTCATTATCATAAGCACTCATGTGTCCAAATTCACCGGAGAATCCGGATTTTCCAGTATAAATCTTACCATCAATAATGATTCCGATACCTACTCCCCAACTTACATTCACAAAAATGATATCTTTTTCTCCTTTCACGCAGCCTTGCATATATTCGCCATAAGTCATTGCACGGGTGTCATTATCAACAGTTACTTTATATCCCAATTTTTCGGATAATACATCTGCTAACGGCCTTTCCTCGAAATTGAACTGGCTGAAGCTATACCCTGATTCAGGATTTACACGTCCCGACACATTGACATTAATATTTAAGATCTTCTCTTTATTAATAGTGAGCTTCTTTATAAAATTAAGAATATGTTTGCATAACTCATTCATCCCTTCGATTGAGTTCTCAAACTTATAAGGTATATTCATTTTCAATTCTACCATATCGCCTTTGAAATTTATTAGTCCGATATTGACGGCGAATCTTTTGATGTCTACCCCCAAAAAGTAACCGGATTCCGGATTGAGCCCATAGAGATTGGGATGGCGTCCACCACTTGTTTCTAATTTGCCATAATCATTAATATATCCGTCATCACACATTTCACCAATAAATTTGGTGACGGTCGGTACACTTAAATCCAGCTCTTTTGAAAGATCGGGAATTGTAGAACTGCCATTATATATATAATGTGTAATAATCCTCTTTTTGACGAGAGCGCTTTTAGAGCCCTTTTCTATTTCTTTCAAGAATTGTTGGTTCATAACTATGCATATTTGGTAATTTACACAAAGATAATTAATTTTTTTATTAATATGTGGCTTTGGAGCCTTGAAAATTAGAATATCTTGTATGTTATATTCCCTATATATTGTGTAATGGACTTATATATAGGATAATATAGTTATGGTTGAATGCGGATATAATAAATAAAATATGATGATTTATAAGGTAATTACCCCATCTATTAATTAATAATGTAGGTAATAGTGATTTTATTAATAAAATATTTTATTATCTATTGTTTATTTAATAAATATAGCTATATTTGTGCCGTGATATTATTAATAAAAGTCTATATCCTTAAATGAATTAAGTATGAGAAACTATTTTTTAGGTCTGTGTTTATTATTTGCTTTGTGTTTCACGGCATGCTCTCATTCAGATGATTCTGTTGATGTGCTAATTATTGGTGGTGGTGCCAGTGGGGTAACTGCTGGTATTCAGTCTGCTCGAATGGGGGCTGTGACATTGATAGTGGAAGAAACAGAATGGCTGGGTGGAATGCTCACTTCTGCAGGTGTAAGTGCTGTTGACGGAAACTATGATTTACCGGCAGGCCTATTTGGAGAGTTTCGTGGACATTTGGCAGATTATTATGGTGGACTTGATTCTCTAAAAACCGGTTGGGTGAGTTCAGCGTTATTTGAACCTTCAGTTGGAAATAAAATTTTCCATGAAATGGTTAATGCAGAGAAAAATCTAAAAGTATGGCATAATGCTACTTTGGTCAAATTGGAGAGAGAAAATGATTCTTGGATTGCTCAAATTCAGATGCAAGATCATACGATTAAAAAAGTAAGTGCTAAAATATTGATTGATGGTACCGAGTTAGGGGATATAGCAAAAATGTGCGGTGTGAAGTATGATATCGGTATGGAAAGCCGTCATGATACAAAGGAAGATATTGCTCCGGAAGAGAAAAATAATATAGTTCAGGATATTACATATGTAGCAATTTTAAAAGATTATGGCAAAGATGTGACTATTCCTTGTCCTGAAGGATATAATAAGGATGAATTTGCTTGTGCTTGTGCCAGTCCTGTTTGTATCACGCCTAAAGAACCGGATCGTGTATGGTCTAAGGAAATGATGATAACTTATGGAAAACTTCCTAATAATAAATACATGATTAATTGGCCGATAGAAGGCAATGATTATTATGTAAACTTGGTCGAAATGACCCGTGAGGAACGTGAAGAAGCTCTGAAATATGCAAAACATTATACGATGTGTTTCGTCTATTTTCTTCAACATGAATTAGGTTTTAATACATTGGGCTTAGCTGACGATGAATATCCTACTGCTGACAAATTACCCTTTATTCCTTATCATAGAGAGTCTAGGAGAATCCATGGATTAGTGCGCTTTAATCTAAATCATGTTTGTGAACCGTTCAAACAGTCCCAACCTCTTTATCGTACTTGTATTGCTGTAGGAAATTATCCTGTGGATCATCATCATACCCGTTATCATGGATATGAAGAATTGCCTAATCTTTATTTTCATCCGGTACCTTCATACGGTTTGCCTTTAGGAACTTTGATTCCAAAAGATGTTGAAGGATTGATCGTTGCTGAAAAATCAATATCTGTTTCTAATATAATTAATGGTACCACTCGTTTGCAACCGATGGTTATGCAGATCGGACAAGCAGCGGGAGCATTGGCAGCCCTTGCAGTGAAAGAAAATAAGAGTATTAGCGAGGTGTCTGTTCGTGAAGTGCAAAATGCAATATTGGACGCGAAAGGATATTTATTGCCTTATTTAGATGTTGCAATAGATCATCCGATGTTTAAATCGTTGCAACGTGTAGGCTCTACAGGAATTTTGAAGGGTATAGGTAAAAGTGTCGACTGGGCAAATCAAACGTGGTTTAGAGCAGATACTTTGTTGTTGGCGAATGAACTGGAAGGATTAGGTGATGTCTATCCCTTTGTCAATAAGCAAGTTATTGAAGGTAATAACACCATATCAATTCAGAAAGCTACAGAGATGATAGGAGAGATTGCCGAAAAAGAAGGTATCGAAATAAAGGAGGGTAGAGTAGAAGAGATATGGAATGAATTTGATTTGAAGAATTTTGATATGGATCGAGATATTCTACGAAGTGAAATGGCAATTTTGATTGATCAGATATTAGATCCTTTCAATAATAAAAAAGTAGATATTACAGGACAGTATATTCAATAGGTAATGATAATATAAGTGTTAACTGCTGTTTTAATTAAACTAATATGAAAACATTAGATCGAAGAGATTTTCTAAAAAAAGCGACATTAGCTGGTGCATCAGCTTTGGCTGTACCAACTTTGTTTGAATCTTGTACTTCAAAGGCTAGTGCCAGTACAGTAGTGGTAGCTGATGGTTTGGAAAGTAAACTCATTGTTCCTAAAAACAATGGATTAAAAATCACCGGAACTTTTTTGGATGAGATTTCACATGATATTCCACATCAAAACTGGGGTGAGAAAGAATGGGACATGGATTTTCAGCATATGAAAAATATAGGAATTGATACGGTAATAATGATCCGTTCGGGTTATCGTAAATTTGTAACTTTTCCTTCTCCTTATCTGCTGAAGAAGGGGTGTTATATGCCTTCTGTTGATTTGGTAGATATGTTTTTGCGTTTGGCTGAAAAGTACGGAATGAAATTCTATTTTGGACTATACGATTCGGGCAAATACTGGGACACAGGAGATATGACTTGGGAGGTGGAAGATAACAAATATGTGATTGATGAGGTCTGGGAAAATTATGGTTCCAAGTATAAAAGTTTTGGAGGATGGTATATCAGTGGTGAAATAAGTCGGGCAACGAAAGGTGCGATTGGTGCTTTCCATACATTAGGAAAACAATGTAAGGATATATCTAATGGATTGCCGACTTTTATATCGCCTTGGATTGATGGAAAGAAAGCAATAATGGGAACGACGAAAATGACTAAAGAAGATGCCGTTTCTGTACAACAACACGAAAAAGAATGGGATGAAATTTTTGATGGAATTCATGATGTGGTAGATGCATGTGCATTTCAAGATGGTCATATTGATTATGATGAATTGGATGCATTCTTTTCTGTCAATAAAAAATTAGCAGATAAGTATGGTATGCAATGTTGGACAAATGCCGAATCTTTTGACCGTGATATGCCTATTCGTTTTCTACCCATTAAGTTTGATAAACTTCGGCTGAAACTGGAAGCTGCCAAACGTGCCGGATATGATAAGGCTATTACTTTTGAATTTTCTCATTTTATGAGTCCACAGTCAGCCTATTTGCAAGCTGGTCATTTATATGACAGATATAAAGAATATTTTGAAATAAAATAAATGTTATGAAGTCTACAATCAATTTTGGTTATCTTATATTCCTTTCTGTTGTGGCAGCATTGGGAGGCTTTTTGTTCGGATATGATACCGCGGTTATATCGGGAACAATTGCCCAGGTGACTCAACTATTTCAGTTAGATACGTTGCAACAGGGATGGTATGTAGGATGTGCTTTAGTAGGCTCTATTGTAGGTGTTCTTTTTGCAGGAATCTTAAGTGATAAGTTAGGAAGAAAACTTACGATGGTTATTTCAGCCGTATTGTTCTCTACATCAGCTTTGGGGTGTGCACTATCTGCCGATTTTACTCAATTGGTGATCTATCGGATAATAGGTGGAGTAGGGATAGGGGTTGTTTCCATTGTTTCTCCTCTTTATATATCTGAAGTAGCCGTGGCACAGTATAGAGGACGCCTAGTGTCATTGTATCAGTTGGCTGTAACAGTCGGTTTCTTAGGAGCTTATTTAGTTAACTATCAATTATTGGCATGGGCGGAGAGTGGTACGCAATTGAGTGTGGATTGGTTGAATAAAGTATTTATAACTGAAGTATGGAGAGGTATGTTGGGTATGGAAACATTGCCAGCAATCTTATTCTTCATAATCATATTCTTTATTCCGGAAAGTCCTCGCTGGTTAATCGTACGTGGAAAGGAATTGAAGGCTGTAAATATATTAGAAAAAATATATAATTCAATTACAGAAGCGAAAAGTCAATTAAGAGAAACGAAATCTGTACTGACCTCTGAAATGAGATCGGAATGGTCGTTATTAATAAAGCCTGGAATCTTCAAAGCTGTTATTATCGGTGTTTGTATTGCCATTTTAGGGCAATTTATGGGAGTGAATGCAGTGCTTTATTACGGCCCTTCTATTTTTGAAAATGCAGGACTTTCAGGTGGCGATTCTCTTTTTTACCAAGTTCTGGTAGGACTAGTCAATACTTTGACCACGGTTCTGGCTCTTGTCATTATCGATAAGGTGGGCCGCAAGAAGCTGGTTTATTACGGAGTTTCGGGAATGGTTGTTTCTCTGATTCTTATCGGCCTTTACTTCCTCTTCGGAGATTCCCTGGGAGTGTCCTGCCTCTTCCTGCTCATTTTCTTCCTGTTCTATGTATTCTGCTGTGCCGTATCCATCTGTGCCGTGGT
>NZ_QVLZ01000028.1:0-90404 GCF_003435205.1 Bacteroides sp. AF32-8BH
GATCATTAGCCTTTTTATTTTAATACACTATATAGAATCGCGGAGACGCTTACATTTCCAAACAGGTGAAAAAGGCTGTGTAAGAGTTGCCCTTCACCCGTAAACGACTTATTTATAGGGAGCCCGGAAGAAAGGTGAAGGTGAAGAGGGAATTGAAAATAAAAGATATGAGGGGATGTATCGCTTGTTTATAATGACTGACTTTTGAATCTTTTTAGTTTAGTTATAGCTAATTTCTTCGATGAAATGGGAGAAAATAAAAATCCTCCGCATCAAATGCAGAGGATTTTGTGATCGCGACAGGATTCAAACCTGTAACCGGCTGATCCGTAGTCAGCTACTCTATTCAGTTGAGCTACGCGACCTCAAATAATATAACTTGTAAATTTTTCAGTGACCGCGACAGGATTCAAACCTGTAACCGGCTGATCCGTAGTCAGCTACTCTATTCAGTTGAGCTACGCGGCCATTCTGTTAATTCAAAAAAGTGATCGCGACAGGATTCAAACCTGTAACCGGCTGATCCGTAGTCAGCTACTCTATTCAGTTGAGCTACGCGACCGTTATTTTGTTTTAACGGGTGCAAAGATACGGACTTTTCCCGAATTAGCAAGCTTTTCAACGACTTTTTTTGTAGAAAATTATTCTATGAACCGATAATTGAATAGTTGTAAACCTATACTTAGTCCGACATTCCACTCCCTTTTCGGTGAGCTATAATGATTTATATATGCAGAGATATCTCCAAAAGGCAATTGACATACAACAGAAATTTCTCCTAAATATTCAAACTTGGAGAAAGCTTTTCCGTAATATGCTTTATTCAACGAGTTTTTTTCGATTGGATAAATAGGCATAAAACCATAAAATTCTCCCCGAAGATGGAACATCTGGCTTAAACGGTAAATAGGCCGAATGCCGGCTCCGACAAATTGATTGGCACGAAAGGCTTCGTTGTAAGTCAATTTGCTATGTAATGTAGGAGAAAACTCTCCAGCTTGCATCATTGTGGCCGTATAGTTCTCGGAGAAGTTTTTGGAGGCATACAGGGCTTTCAAATACCATCCTAAAACCCAATGTTCACTCATATTATGATATTTCTCTTTCATATAAGATAATTGCAGCCAGGAGTGATGATCTTTGTTGTTGCTGGTCGTACTTCCTTCGCCCGGATAGAATCGTTCTTTTCCAACGAAAATCTGGGCTACAAGGGCTTCTCTGTATCCACGTGTAGGATATTGTTTGGAATTAAGAGTACTTCCATTAAAACTAATTGATCCACCAAATAAATCATAGCGGCTTTTATCAAATTTGTCATTTCCGAAGTCAATGACACTTTTTTGAAAATATTTATCCTCTATTCTTGCAATTCCTACTCCAAACTCTGCTCGCTTGCTCGAAAGGAAAGGTAATCCAACCTGTAATTTCAAGAAACGTTCGTCTTTCTGGTTAAAGGCCGGTTTGTTATTTCGCGAAAAAAGTTTGTCCTTCTTAAAATAGTCGAAAGTACTGATCGAACCTATAAGACGATACGAGGTAGGAATGGCAGTGGCAAAGTCTATTTTTGCCATAAATTGCACGTTGTTATATACCTTTCCAAGTTGCCCGTCAAGAATAAACTCTTTGGCATAGTAGTTTAAGTCCTGATAACTAAGTCCCAGGTAGATCTGATTCGAATTGGAGGTGGATATGTTACCTCCCAGCCGTACAGCAAAGTTGTTTTCCAGTTTGACTTTTAAATGCAGATCATAGGTGTCATCTTCCGGATTATAAATTGCATGCGGTATGATTTCTGAAATCATTTTATCTGATAGCAATCGAAAATAACCTTGCTTTAAATCTTCATAGGTGAATTCTTTGTTATCCGACTTATGAAATTCTTTCTTCATATATGCCTGTTGTTGTGGATTAGCTCCATCAATGATGATATTTTTAAAACGTAGTTCCGGGAAATTACTACGGTATACCATTCTCCTTAAACGAATATTGTCCAGATTCACACGCCGATGGATACGGCTTTTGATAGAATCCATCATGCTGATGGTTCGATTATATCCTATATCATGTAATTCGTCGATGCGTTGAAAATCCATCAGATTGACGTTGTCATATTTGAACGTCATTAAAATCCCCATAGAGTCCGGAATAGAATAGTCGGTTTTCTGCATCACCATATTCTCAATTTGACTCATGAGGTCATTTTCCTTGGGTTTAGTGGGATTGGTGGATACAACGCTTCCTATAATGACATCCGGATGAAAATCATCTCTCATGACGTCCGTGGGAAAGTTATTATAGATACCTCCATCGTAGGCCAGTACATTGTCTATTTCAATGGGTTTAAACATGAAAGGGAAGCTCATGGAAGCTCTGACGGCATCTCCTAAATCTCCTTCCTTCATGACTAACTGTTTTTTATTGTACACATCGGACGCAATGCAACGGAAAGGAACAAAAAGTTTATCAAAATCTCCCTTACAAGCGGCCGTAGCACGTGCATATAGGTCAACAAACACGAGATTCATTTGAATCGGGTTGACAACACTGGTAGGCAGGAATTGAGGTTTTAAACTCTTCAGTGAATCTTTGAATGAAAAACGAATATTGAAAAATTCGGGAGTGGGAAGATTCTTTTTGAAATGATATACGTATTTCTCTTCCACTTCTCCGGAATACCATCGTTTAAAGTCCTCCGATTTGAGCAGTTCTACCATGTCGTCAGGAGAGTATCCCATGGCATACAAGGAGCCGATAATGGCTCCCATGGAAGTACCAGCAATGTAGTCAATAGGGATGTTGTTTTCTTCCAATGCGCGAATGATGCCGATGTGCGTCATTCCTTTGGCGCCACCACCGCTTAATACAAGTCCTACTTTTTGGGCATGGATAGCCGGGATAATCAGCCATAAAGTAATGAACACTAAAAAAATCTTTCTCATAACCCAAATCAAACAATTGAATTTTTTGTCTATTAAGTGTTCAAATATATACAATACTTTTCAATTAATCGATATTTTGCCGATCGTTTTAAATTGAAAAAGAGCATTACAACGTGTATTTAACGTTGAATGCTCTTTCTTGAAGTATGTGTAATGTTTAAAGGGGCGATATTAAATCAGCTCAATGCTACGTTTTACGAAGTTATTCAAAGCTTCACCTCTTAACATATTGTTTTGAAGTAAGGCCAGATCGATAAGCTGGCGGATAACTTTGTTATTGCTTGCATAGCCGATAAAGATAGCTTCTTTCTTGCTTTTCAGATCATCCCACTTCTTGTCGAGATCGTTTAATTCATCTTTTTCAGCTGTTGGGATGTCTTCTTCCTTTTTATCCTTCTGTTTGTCTTTCAACTCATTACGTTGTTTGTTGACGTTATCCATTTCGGAGAGTATCGGAGCTACTTCTGCTTGACAGGCATTCTCTTCTTCATTCAATACTTGTTTTATCAACTTGTGGTCTGAATTCAGGATCAGATTGAACATGTCAGGCATTTCGCCGTAGAAGCTCATTCCGGCTTGAATATTTGCCATTTCTTTCATACGACGCATATATTCGCTTTGAGTAATCATGACCGGAGCCGAATTTTCTCCCAACGCTTGCGTCATCACATTGAATTCAACCTTATCCATTTTAGGCAATTGGCTCTTGAAGGCTGTTGTGATTGCATCTTGTTTGCTGGCTTCCAGAGTTTCACCTTTCTTGTCTTCTTTTACAATCAGATTGTCAACAACATCACTGTCTACACGGGTGAAACGGGATTTCTCAAGCTTTTGCTCCAACATACTTACCATAGCTACATCTAACTGGCCATCCATGAGCAAGACATTATAGCCTTTATTGGTTGCAGCCTCAATATAGCTGTATTGTTCGTCCTTGTTATTTGCATACAGATAGATTAGATTTCCATCTTTGTCTGTCTGGTTATCTTTAATAAGGGTCTGATATTCCTCGAATGTGTAATGTTTGTCATTTGTATCGGTGAAAAGGGCGAATTTTTGCGCTTTATCATAGAAATCCTCTTGTGTGAGCATTCCATAATTGATAAATATTTTCAAGTCGTTCCACTTTTCTTCAAACTGCTTACGATCATTCTTGAATATAGACTGTAAACGGTCGGAAACTTTCTTGGTGATATAAGTTGAAATCTTCTTCACGTTTGAGTCGCTTTGCAAGTATGAACGGGAAACGTTCAACGGAATATCCGGAGAATCTATTACTCCATGTAACAAAGTCAGGAAGTCCGGCACAATGCCTTCAACAGAGTCTGTTACATATACTTGATTGCAATATAACTGAATCTTGTTCTTATTTAATTCAATATTGCTCTTTACCTTCGGGAAGTAGAGGATACCAGTCAGATGGAATGGATAATCCACATTCAGGTGAATCCAGAAGAGTGGTTCATCAGACATCGGATATAGCTTGCTATAGAATGATTTGTAATCTTCATCCGAAAGTTCGCTAGGTTTGCGTGTCCACAAAGGAGTGGTATCATTGATTATATTATCTTCAGCCGTTTCTACCTGTTTGCCGTCTTTCCATTCTTTCTTTTTTCCAAATGCAATAGGAACAGGAAGGAAGCTGCAATATTTCTTCAGAAGTTCGGAGATACGTGCTTCTTCGAGGAATTCTTTGCAGTCGTCATCAATGTATAAGATGATATCTGATCCACGGTCGGCTTTTTCTATTTCTTCAATAGTGAATTCAGGGCTGCCATCACAAGTCCATTTTACGGCTTTTGCATCGTCTCTGTATGATTTAGTGATAATCTCCACTTTCTTTGCAACCATAAAGGCAGAGTAGAAGCCAAGTCCGAAATGTCCGATAATGGCATTTGCATCGTTCTTATACTTCTCCAGGAAGTCATTAGCTCCAGAGAAAGCTATTTGATTGATGTACTTCTCTATTTCTTCTGCAGTCAAACCGATACCACGGTCAGAAATGGTAATAGTATCTTTGCCTAATTCAACGTGAACAGTTAAGTCACCCAGTTCACCTTTGAATTCGCCAATAGAAGCAAGCGTATTCAGCTTCTGAGTGGCATCTACCGCATTGGATACTAACTCGCGCAGAAAAATCTCATGGTCACTGTACAAAAACTTTTTAATGATAGGGAAAATGTTTTCTGTTGTAACCCCAATATTACCTTTTTGCATAATACGTATATTTTTTTAGTTTATCTATTGATTAATTTTAATTGATATTTGTCCATACAGAGACAAAAAAAATGCCAGACCCGAAGGTCTGACATTATGGCATATTAAATTATTTTCTTATTCAGGAAATAACTCTATTCCGGAGAAACAACTTTCATCTCCAATTCGCCTTTTTCTTCATTAAGGGTTACTTGAATAGTATCTCCCTCTTTTAAAGACGAGGAAATGATGAGCTCGGATAAACCATCCTCCAGATAGGTTTGAATTGCGCGCTTCAAAGGACGGGCGCCATATTGTACGTCATATCCCTTGCTAGCGATGAATTCTTTTGCCTTATCTTCAATAACAAGCTTGTAACCAATAGATTCTATTCTATCGTACAATCCTTTTAGCTCTATGTCTATAATCTTTGTTATCGCTTCCAGAGAAAGTTGATCAAACGTGATAATCTCATCTACACGATTGATGAATTCAGGCGCGAATGATTTATTTAGAGCTTTTTGTATTACACTTCGCGAGAATTCTTTATCATCCAGGCGGCTTTGTGTCGCAAAACCAACACCACGTCCAAATTCTTTTAGCTGGCGGGTTCCGATATTGGAAGTCATGATAATAACGGTATTTTTGAAATCTACCATTCTGCCATAACTGTCAGTCAGACGACCCTCATCCATTACCTGAAGCAGGATATTGAATACATCCGGATGTGCTTTTTCTATTTCATCAAGCAATACAATAGAATATGGTTTACGGCGCACTTTTTCTGTCAGCTGGCCACCTTCTTCATATCCTACGTATCCCGGAGGTGCTCCAACCAAGCGTGAAACAGTGAACTTTTCCATATATTCGCTCATATCGATACGAATCAATGCATCGGCAGAACCGAACATATACTTGGCCAACTCTTTTGCTAAGTGAGTTTTACCAACTCCTGTCGGACCTAAGAACATAAACGTGCCAATGGGCTTATTAGGATCTTTGAGTCCTACACGGCTTCGCAAAATGGCTTTGACCAGCTTTTCTATCGCTGTGTCTTGTGCGATGACTTTAGCTTGCAAATCTTCTTTCATACCTGCTAGCTTGATGCCTTCGGCCTGTGCCATTCGTTGTACTGGAATGCCTGACATCATTGAGATAACATTGGCAATTTCTTCTGCATCAACAGTTTGCCTGTTTTCTTTTAGATTGGCTTCCCATTCTTTTTTCATCTCATCCAATTGGATAGAAAGTTCTTTCTCCTTATCACGGAAGCTAGCTGCAAGTTCAAAATTCTGCGATTTTACGGCTTCATTTTTCTTGTTTTTAGCTTCTTCGATCAGCTTTTCCTGTTCTTCTATCTCTTTGGGTACATTGACATTAGTAAGATGTACACGTGAGCCGGCTTCATCTAAAGCATCAATGGCTTTATCAGGGAAATTACGATCTGTGATATAGCGGTCTGTCAGCTTGACACATGCTTCCAATGCTTCATCTGTATAATACACATTGTGATGATCTTCATATTTATCCTTGATATTACGCAAAATCTGCAGAGTTTCGGCAGCAGTAGTCGGTTCTACGATTACTTTTTGGAAACGACGTTCCAATGCGCCATCTTTCTCAATATTCTTACGATATTCATCAAGAGTGGTGGCACCGATACATTGTATTTCTCCTCTTGCCAATGCTGGCTTTAGCATATTGGCGGCATCCATAGAGCCTGCTGCAGAGCCTGCGCCTACAATCGTGTGAATTTCATCAATGAATAATATAACATTCGGATTCTTCTGCAATTCATTGAGAATGGAACGGATACGTTCTTCAAATTGTCCACGGTACTTTGTTCCTGCCACAACAGCAGTCATGTCAAGAGCAACGACTCGTTTATCAAACAGGATACGCGAAACCTTTTTCTGAATGATTCTCAATGCAAGACCTTCAACAATCGCTGATTTTCCTACACCGGGTTCACCAATCAGAATTGGGTTATTCTTTTTGCGTCGACTTAATATCTGCGCTAAACGTTCGATTTCTCTTTCTCTGCCCACAACAGGATCCAACCGTCCTTCTTCTGCCGCTTTTGTCATGTCAGTACCGAAATTGTCAAGTACCGGCGTATCATTAGACGGCTTCTTGGAAGCGGTTTGTGCCTGTTGGCGTTCATCCGAGCCACCTCTGCCGGAACGAGGAGAAGACATTTCTTCGTCATCCTCATCGTCTTCCGAAAAGCCCATGCCGGAATTGATATCCGGCTGCAATGTAGCTTGCTCCAGTACTTTCACGTAGTTTATATCGTTTGCTTCAAGTACGGAAGCCGCCATATTGTTTTTTTCTCTTAAAATAGCCAATAATACATGTTCTGTATCAGCGATGTTACTTTTCATTCCACGAGCTTCTAAAATACACATTTTTAATATCTTTGCCGCATCATTAGATAACGGCACCTCTGCATCAGGCAATAACATTTCATCAGCTTCTGCCTTCAGCTGAGCTTCAATCTGTTGCTTTATAGCAGCCAGATTGGTGTTGAGTTTAGACAATATCTCGATAGCTTTTCCTTCACCGTCACGGAGTATTCCCAGAAGCAGGTGTTCGGGACCTATATACCTACTTCTCAACCGATTCGCTTCTTCCTTACTATAGACGATAATGTCGGAAACTCTTTGTGAGAATTGATTATTCATACTTTTTTCCTTTTCTTCTAAGGGTTATTCACTGGCAAATATACGCATTTAATCAAGTTTGTATTGCAATATTTGCTTTATTTCTTATATCTACAAATGGCGTGCCATAAAAACAGTGTATTTGTATTATATATATAAGGTATAACAAATAATAGGCTCTTTTTTACCGATGTTATTTATCTTTCAATATTATATTTATCGTTTTTATCTTTTTATTTTTGTATTTTAAAGTTTGGCGGGTTATCGTCTCGGTCATGATAAAACTTTCTTTCTAAAAACTTTCGTATATCGGGGAAAAGTAGTACTTTAGCGTGGTTTTTCACAAACCGTAGAATGTATAATTAATAATCATTTTAAATGCTTGAACAAGACAGAATTATAAAGATTAACATCGAGGAGGAAATGAAGTCATCGTACATTGACTACTCCATGTCGGTCATCGTTTCGCGTGCCCTTCCGGATGTTAGAGATGGATTTAAGCCTGTTCACCGTAGAATTTTATACGGAATGATGGAATTAGGCAATACTTCAGACAAACCTTATAAAAAGTCAGCGAGAATCGTGGGTGAGGTACTTGGTAAGTATCATCCTCATGGGGATTCTTCTGTTTATTTTGCAATGGTACGTATGGCGCAGGAATGGGCAATGCGTTATCCTTTGGTAGATGGACAGGGAAACTTTGGTTCTGTGGATGGTGATAGCCCTGCTGCTATGCGTTATACAGAAGCTCGTCTCAATAAGTTGGGTGAAGCAATGATGGATGACCTGTATAAGGAAACCGTTGATTTTGAGCCTAACTTTGATAATACGCTGGTGGAACCTAAGGTGATGCCGACGCGTATCCCGAACCTTCTGGTGAACGGAGCATCCGGTATTGCTGTTGGTATGGCTACCAATATGCCTCCTCATAATCTTTCGGAAGTGATTGAAGCATGTGATGCATATATTGATAATCCGGAAATTACGGTAGAGGAACTGATGGAATTTGTTAAAGCACCGGATTTCCCTACTGGCGGATATATATATGGTGTGAGTGGTGTACGCGAAGCATATTTGACAGGTCGCGGACGTGTAATTATGCGTGCGAAAGCTGAAATTGAAAGCGGACAAACACATGACAAGATCATAATAACAGAGATTCCTTATAATGTAAATAAGGCCGAACTGATTAAATATATTGCTGATCTTGTAAATGATAAGAAGATAGAAGGTATCTCAAATGCCAACGATGAGTCTGACCGTGATGGTATGCGTATTGTTATTGACATAAAACGTGATGCAAATGCAAGTGTAGTGTTGAATAAACTCTATAAAATGACAGCTTTGCAGACCTCTTTTGGCGTTAACAATGTGGCTTTGGTTCATGGACGTCCAAAAACGTTGAATCTAAGAGATTTAATTAAATATTTCATTGAGCATAGACACGAAGTTGTTATTCGTCGTACTCAGTTCGATCTTCGTAAGGCGAAAGAGCGTGCGCACATTCTTGAAGGTTTGATTATTGCTTCAGATAATATTGATGAAGTAATTCGTATCATTCGTGCTGCAAAAACTCCGAATGACGCAATAACAGGCTTGATTGAGCGATTTAACCTGACAGAAATTCAGGCTCGTGCAATTGTAGAAATGCGTTTGCGTCAGTTAACCGGTCTGATGCAGGATCAGCTTCATGCGGAATACGAAGAAATAATGAAGCAGATAGCTTATTTGGAAAGTATTCTGGCTGATGATGAAGTATGTCGTCGGGTAATGAAAGAGGAATTGTTAGAAGTCAAAGCGAAATATGGAGATGTACGTCGCTCTGAAATTGTTTATTCTTCAGAAGAATTTAATCCGGAAGACTTCTATGCAGATGATCAGATGATTATTACAATTTCTCATATGGGTTATATTAAACGTACACCGTTGACCGAATTCCGTGCACAAAATCGTGGTGGAGTAGGTTCGAAAGGTACGGAAACCCGTGATGAAGACTTTGTAGAGCATATTTATCCTGCTACCATGCACAATACCATGATGTTCTTTACACAAAAGGGTAAGTGTTATTGGCTGAAAGTATATGAAATACCTGAAGGAACGAAGAATTCTAAGGGCCGTGCTATTCAGAACTTGTTGAATATTGATTCGGATGATAATGTAACTGCATACTTGCGTGTGAAGAGTTTAGAGGATTCCGAGTTTATCAATAGCCACTATGTATTATTCTGTACTAAGAAAGGTGTAATAAAGAAGACATTGCTTGAACAGTATTCTCGTCCTCGTCAGAATGGTGTAAATGCTATAACTATCCGCGAAGATGATAGCGTAATTGAAGTTCGTATGACGAATGGAAATAATGAAATCATCATTGCAAACCGCAATGGTCGTGCAATTCGTTTCCATGAGGCAGCAGTTCGTGTAATGGGACGTACAGCAACAGGTGTACGTGGTATTACGTTGGATAATGATGGTCAGGATGAAGTAGTAGGAATGATTTGTATCAAAGATTTGGAGACAGAATCTGTAATGGTAGTTTCCGAACAAGGATATGGTAAACGTTCTGAAATTGAAGACTATCGTAAAACGAACCGTGGAGGTAAGGGTGTGAAGACCATGAATATTACCGAAAAGACAGGTAAGTTGGTAACAATCAAGTCGGTAACCGATGAAAATGACTTGATGATTATCAATAAGTCTGGTATCACTATTCGTTTGAAGGTAGCGGATGTTCGTATAATGGGCCGTGCTACTCAAGGCGTTCGTCTGATAAATCTTGAAAAACGTAACGACCAGATTGGTTCGGTATGTAAGGTTATGACAGAAAGTCTTGAAGATGAAATTCCGGCAGAAGAGGCAGAGGGTACAATCGTGAGTGATCCGAATGCTGATGTTCCTGATATTGATGATGCAGCGGACGTAAATGAAAACGAAAGCAATAACGAAATTGAGGAATAGACATAATATTAATAATTAATCAAACAACAATCATGAAAAGAGTATTATTTTCTATGGTTTTATTGATGGCTGTTAGCTTCTCATTCGCTCAGATGAAGAATGTGAAAGAAGCAAAGAGTATGGCTAATGACGTAAAACCTAATTTTAAGCAGGCTGAACAGCTTATTAAGGAGGCTATGAAGAATCCTGAAACGAAGGATCTTGCTGACACATGGGACGTTGCTGGATTTATTCAGAGACGTATCAACGAGGAGCAAATGAAAAATGCTTTTTTGAAGAAACCGTATGATACATTGAAAGTATACAATAGTATTCTGAAAATGTATGAGTACTATAATAAGTGTGATGAATTAGCGGAAATACCTAATGAAAAGGGAAAAGTTAAAAACAAATATCGGAAGGCTAATGCTTCCAGTATGTTGGCTGAACGTCCTAATTTGATTAATGGTGGTATTCAGTATTTCAACCTGGACAAGAATAAAGAGGCTTTGAAGTTCTTTGCAACCTATGTAGAGTCAGCTTCTTATCCGATGTTAGCTGATAAAGAATTGGCTAAAAACGATACTCTTCTTCCGCAAATTGCTTATTATGCAACATTAGCTGCTGATAGAGTAGGTGATAAAGATGCGATCATTAAATATGCTCCTATGGCTTTATCCGATAAAGATGGAGGTAAATTTGCAATGCAATTGATGGCTGATGCTTATAAAGCTAAAGGTGATACTGCTGCATGGATTAAGTCTTTGGAAGAGGGTATCCTTAAGTTCCCTGGAAATGATTATTTCTTCGCTAATTTGGTTGATTATTATAATAGCTCTAATCAAGCTTCTAAAGCTATGGAGTTTGCTGATAGAATGTTAGCTAATGATCCGAATAACAAGTTGTATTTGTATGTAAAAGCATATCTTTATCATAATATGAAAGAATATGATAATGCAATCGAATACTACAAAAAAGCTATTGCTGCTGATCCGGAATATGCAGAAGCATACTCTAATGTAGGTTTGGTATATTTGATGAAAGCACAGGATTATGCTGATAAAGCAACAACAGATATCAATGATCCTAAGTACGCTGAAGCACAAGCTGTGGTTAAGAAATTCTACGAAGAAGCTAAACCATTCTATGAAAAAGCCAGAGCTTTAAAACCCGATCAACAAGATTTATGGTTGCAAGGTCTTTACAGAGTTTACTATAACTTGAATATGGGACCTGAATTCGAAGAAATCGATAAGATGATGAAGTAAGATCGTTTTCTGAAAAAATATAAGAAGGCTATTAGAAATAGTAGTCTTCTTTTTTTTATTCAATAGTTTAAAGTAGTAATTGAAAAATCTTATATTTGATATGGACTTGAGTGGAACAGGTAAATTTCTTCATTTAAATAAAAATAGAAAAAGGAGTAAGGTCATTATATTACTCCTTTTTCTATTAAACATAATACTTATTATTCCCTAATCTTGGATGCTCATTTTTTGCCTGATTTGATCAGCTGTTAATAACAAGCAATGGTGTATCTGAATGGAAAATCATTTTTCTGGCAATACTTGGATTAAATAATCGAGCAAATATATTCCTTTTGTAAGAAGTCAAAGTGATTATATCTATATGATTATCTTTGATATACTGATCAAGTCCTTTTAATAAATTATCATTCATCACTACGTCATAATGAATTTCAAGCCCCGGATATTGCTTGTGAAAATATTCTTTTATACCTGCTAGTTTTATTTCATTCCAGGTATCTTTAGAATCTGTAAGGTGTATCAAAGATACAGAAAAATGGAATGATTTCCAAGTATTAAAGAATGCCTCGAAAGCAATTAGATCTCTTTGATCAAAATTGGTAATAAAGGCAATCCGTTTTGCTTCACTAAACTGTTTAAATGGTGTATTTTCCGGAATAGCCAATACAGCCGTGCGACTCCTGTCAATAACTTCAGCGGTTACACTGCCAATTAAATCAATGTCTTTCTGATTTTTGCCTCGGGTACCCATAATGATAACCATAGGACGCTGTTCTTTAGCATATCTTAAGATTTCCTCCTCTGGAATACCTTCACGTAAGATGCAGCTATATTTAACGTTGGGAAATTCGCCTGATGCAACTTTTTCTTTTATCTTCTCTGATAAAGCATTGAGATCAGAATGGACTTTTTGGATAATCGTTTTTACAGATTCTTCATCTCCAATCTGGTAATTGAAAACATCCCCATAAGGCAACGACGATGCATAAATAGGCGTGAAATAGACATGCAACAGGATGACTTCTGCATTTTCTGTTTTTGCCAGGTTGAATGCAAATTCACATGCTTTCATCGAATAATTAGAGAAGTCGACGGGAATTAAAATCTTATTTGATTTATCTTTTACTTTGGGCTCCTTCTCTCCCACTATACTTTCAGACAGCCATGTAGAACTTTCTGTTATTTTCAAAGCACGTGGCAGATCGCTTTCTTTAATTCGTAAACGCACTCCCGATGAAACAACCGGTTGTATTTGATTAACGTTATGAATGTAGGTTTCTATACCTTCATTTTCCAAGACATTCTTTAAGATCTGCGCTTTGGTGTATGTCAGAATGGCCAGGGTTACTAATTTGTCTTCCATAAATGTACATTTTATAAGGTGAAAACAAATAAGAAATCCCAATTGTTTGATTCAATTGGGATTCAGTTTGTTATATTTTAAACTTGCACAGATTCGGTAGCCTGTTCTTTTTGCATACTCATATTCAATTCATCTAGGATTTTTAAAGCCCGATCAAGAACGGTCGTGTCATCCAACATTACAAGCCCACCATCTGGACCGGGCTCGAGATGTATTCCGACGCTTTTTCCCTCCTTGAAATTGTGTCCTCCGAAGAAGTTTCGCACTGTATCTACGTGCAAACCAAGTTCGTCTGCTATTCTATGCATGCTACCGCTAGGCAATGAATCTTTAATTTTACGAAGTTCATTAAACGTTATTGTTCTCATGTCTCATAAATTTAATGGTTAATACTATGTGATTTTTTTATCACGCTATAAACTTAAGCAAAAAAAAAGATAAAACAAATTATTTGCTTATCTTTTTTTCTTGAATATATAAAATCTATTAATGACCTTTATATCACCTCGATAGCAGAAGCAGGTACCCACCCGACTTTTCCATCTTCCAGTCGAATTTCTTTCCATTCTTTCATAGAGTTGTCTTTGACACTTACCTTTCTCCCTTCATGGAGAATAAACAAGCTAGTCCCACTCTCACTTGGAGTACTTCGTACTGTTACACTCGGATTCATTACTATCGCCTCACTTCGATTAACCAAATGCTCTTTTTGTTGCGAAGCAAAAAGATTAGAGCAAACAGTGACAATCAGCAAAATGATTCCTGATATGAATCCTATTTTCTTTAACATAATCTGTTTGGAGAATATAAAGAAATAGAAAGCGATAATCAATAGAATAAAGGAGACAATACCCCATGTGGCCCATGCATCTACACTCATACTATTTGTCAGAGATTTGATCCATGAAACAAAGAATACTTCAGGAACAGGTTCAACCTTGTCTATTGTTTTTGCACGTGCCACTTCAAGATTAGCACGGATGTCACCATTTCCTGGTTGTAATAGCAGAGCACGCTCATAATTTAAAACAGCTTTCGCTATCTCCCCTATTTTATAATAACTATTTCCCAGATTGTAATAGACGTCGGCAGCTTCTCCATTTTTCAGTAATGCTTCATATATCTGAATAGCTGCTGCATAATCTTCTTTTATATATGCGGAATCTCCTTCAGCTTTTGTTGCATCTTCCAGTGTATTACTGGAAAATGTGGTATGCGAAGCGTGGATAGAATCAACTCCATTCGTTTGTCTAGTATCAATGCTTAACGAATCTTGTCCGAAACAAGTAAGCGACATTGATAATAATATAAAAAATAATATCTTTTTCATGACATAATCTCTTCTGGGTTAATGTTTTATTGAATTCTCCATTTTGCTTATTACTTCTATTGAAGAAGAATAAACTTTATCCATAGCTTGATTCTCATCACCTGGAGCAAACCGTGCAAATTCACAATCATTCAATGCATTCAGGAATTCTTTGATTAGTTCCTCATTTACTCCGTGATTTCTTAGTTTCTCTTCAATATTATCTTTAGATAAACGAGATACCGGAATATTCAGTTTGTCACTTATATATCCCCACAATGCCTTTAATACCTCATCGTAGAAAGCATCTTTTTTATTTTCGGAGAGTAATTTTCCTGCAAGCTTCATACGCTTCGTTGCCACTTTATTTGCTTTCTTCGTACGCATTTTAGCAACATTTGCATTTTCAGCAGCTTGCTTACGATAAATAATAAAGAAAATAATAAAGGCAAGAGCCGGAATGATATAGAATAACCAATATGTCATTGAACCATAGAAGAAACTTCCTTTAGGTTGGAGAGTAACTTCATTCTGTTTAATATAACGGATGTCTTCACCTAATACTTTCAAGTCCTCTTTATTCGTGAAGTTAGCAATTACTTGATCCGCATTACCTGCACCTTTCTCAACATTTACTACATAATCTTCTGTTTTCAGTGTTTTGTAAGACTTGGAGCGAATATCAAAATAGCTGAAAGATACTCCCGGAATCTTATATGTTCCGGCATGTCTCGGAATTGCTAAATATTCAATAACTTTATTGCCTGTGAGTCCTTCCCGGGTTAATCTGACTTGATTGTCTACTTTGGGATCATATACTTCAAAATCATCCGGGAATTTAATTTCCGGATTAGAAATCAACTTCAGGTTACCTGTACCGGATATTACCAGTTTAATAGTAATAGCATCATTGGTTTTCAGTTCCTTACTGTTGATAGAAGAAGATATATTGAACTCTCCCACTCCACCTGAAAAATCTGCAGGTTTACCCGTAGGAAGCGGATTGACATTTATTGCTATCTTAGGAGTGGAAATATTTTTTTTAATTTCAATGACATTACTTCCTCCATTGAAGAAGGCATCAAAAGGATCATCTGATTGCACAGGTTTTCCGATAGTCATCTGGAACTGTGCCGGATCAATATATAGCTTTCCTGATTGTTGCGGGAAGAGAACAAACTGGCGATAAACCGTTGTATAGTAATTACGTCCCTGATAATGCTCCGGAGTCCATCTTGCATTGGTTGTCATTTCTATTTCTTGAGAATGGAAACCTTTAAAGTCGGGCAATTTCGCATTATTAAGTTGTAAGTTGGATTCTCTGGTGTATATTTTATAGGTCAGGACAAAAGCCTCCTGTTCATACACATTTGTTTTACTGGCACTTGCCATAATAAAAAGGTCCTGATTAGAGACACTTGTACCAGATGAGGAATGTATAGAACCACTACTACTATTATTTTGTCCGCTATTGCCACCTTGATCTTGTGGCAATACTTTAATCTTTACTGAGTTTGACACCATTTGGTCACCATCGGCAACAATGGAGGCACCGGGTATTGTGTATTCTCCGGCATTATTAGCCATTAATATGTATGTAAATGTAATACTACTAGTAGATGTAACATTACCATTCACTATTTGAGTACTACTTTGTTGTGAACGGCTTGGACCCATCAATACATCAAAACCTTTGATTGATGGTGCCCGAAAATCTTTCACTTTTTGTGTAGTTACAATATACGACAGCCTGAATTGTTCGCCTACTACCACTGCATCAGGAGCAGAAGCAGTAAAAGACACCTTATCAGCAAACACATGAGTGCTATATGCTATCAATGCCATCAATATAATAATCAGTTTTTTCATTGCTTATGAAATTTATATCATCAACTTTATATTACCAATCTTTTTCCAAGCGACCGCCTTGCATAACTTTTTGTTGCTTCTTCACTTTATCCTGCACATCTTTCTCGTCCTGCATGACAGAATTCAGTAATTGTTCAGCATTTTCCTTTGACATCTGATTATCTTGTTTCTTTTCAGATTTCGGTGGTTGCTGCTGATCTTTCTTTTCATCTTGTTTCTGATCCTTCTGTTTGTCTTTATTCTGGTCCTGTTTCTGATCTTGTTTTTGCTGATCTTTGTTTTGGTCCTGATTTTGATCTTGATTCTGTTGATTTTGTTGGTCTTTCAGCATTTTCTGTGCAAGAGCCAAATTGTACCGGGTTTCATGATCGGTAGGATTATTACGCAGTGACATTTTATATGCATCTACAGCTTTGGCATAGTCTTTACCAGCCTGGAAAATTACTCCCATATTGTGATAAATATGGGCGAGTTTCATTTTATCTTTTTCTATTTTGCTGGCCGATACATATTGTTCCATGGCATCCTGAAACTTTTGCTGTTGCGAAAGGGTATTTCCCAGATTATACATGGATACCGTAGACTTGGGATTAGCTTCCAAGGCCTTCCGATAGTTCACCTCTGCATCAACAAATACGCTATCATTAAACAGACGGTTTCCCTTACGGATATAGTCGCGTTCTGCTTTCTGAGCCGATACACCAGCTGCCGCTAACAGAAATACAGCGAATAGAATATATTTACTTTTTAACATACGTATAACTATTTCTTATTAGAAAACAGGTGAATGTTCTTAAATAAAGGATTTTTGCGATCCAGAATTAAGATTTCTGCCAATAACAATAGTAGAATAACCCATGCAATAGCCTGGAATTGTTCGTTAAACTCCGTATATACTTTCGACTCTACATCAGATTTCGCCATTTTATTCACTTCTTGATTGATGGCCTTTTGGGCTGAATTAGAATTATCTACTCGTACATATATACCTTTTCCTTCTTTTGCAATTTCCTGACACATAGCTTCATTCAAACGGGTAACAATCACATTACCTTCCCGGTCGCGGCGGTAATCATTCGTTCCTTCCACCGGTATTGGAGCGCCATCAGGCATACCTACTCCCAATACACTTACTTGAATACCCTTTTCTGCCGCAGCTTTGGCAGCTTCCACTGCACCACCTTCATGATTTTCACCATCAGTAATAACAATAATAGCCCGTCCTACCCCTTCTTGCGGAGTGAAACTACGGGCTGCCAGATTGATTGCTTCCCCAATAGCTGTACCCTGTTTAGAAATCAACGAAGGACTAATGGATTCTAAGAACATCTTAGCGGAAATATAGTCACTTGTAATTGGCAGCTGTGTAAAAGCGTCACCGGCAAATACAATCATACCTACCTTATCATTATCAAGCTCATCTACTAATCTGGATATTAATCTTTTTGCTTTTTCTAAACGGCTAGGCTGTACATCCTGCGCTAACATAGAGTTTGAAATGTCCAAAGCAATAATTACCTCTACTCCCTTGCGTTTAACCGTTTCCAGTTTTGAACCGAATTGAGGGCGTGCCAGTAATACGGAGAACAAACCAATAGCAACAAAAATAATCCAGAATTTTACATCCGGACGATATTTGGATACGTCAGGCATTAACTGAGCCAACAAAGTCGGATCTCCGAAACGTCGGATATTCTTTCTCCTCTTGTAATTGGAATACAAGTAGAAAGCTGCTAAAAAAGGTAATAGCAACAATAAATATAAATATGTAGGTTCTCCAAATCGAAACATCTTCTTACTATTTTATGATTGGCAAATAACGATTGACAAACATCCTTATGGAATTTTCTTGAGTACCGAATTACGTAATAGTACTTCCAACAAGACACAGAGGAAAGCTGCTAAAGCAAACCAATGATATTCTTCGTCCCGCTTACTATACTCTTTTACATTCAGTTTCGTCTTTTCCAGTTTATCAATTTCTTCATATACTTCTTTAAGCTTCGAGTTGCTCGTAGCCCGGAAATAGTTACCATCTGTCGTTCCGGCAATCTCTGTCAATGTCTTTTCATCAATTTCTACCGGCATACTTACATATTGCACCGTATTTCCGACTGGATAAGGATAAGGAGCCATTCCATTGGTACCTACTCCGATGGTATATACACGAATACCAAAGCTTTTTGCTATTTCTGCCGCTGTCATAGGCGAAATATCTCCCTTGTTATTTGTACCATCCGTCAATAGGATAATAACTTTGGATTTCGCTTTGCTATCTTTTAAGCGGGTTACAGCATTTGCAATACCCATACCGACAGCAGTACCGTCAGTGATAAGACCACATTTGATATTATGTATCATATCCAATAATACAGCATGGTCTACAGTCAACGGACATTGGGTGAAAGTTTCTCCTGCAAATAATGTAATACCGATATTATCATTGGGACGTCCATTGATAAACTCTGCAGCTACGTCTTTAGCAGCTTCCAGTCTGTTCGGCTTCAAGTCTTCAGCCAGCATACTGGTAGAAACGTCGATAGCTAGCATAATATCAATTCCTTCTATCTCACTGTTCTGCCACTTATTAGTAGTTTGCGGGCGTGCAAGAACCAAAATAACCAGTACTAAAGCAAGGCAGCGTAATAGAAATGGAACATGCAACAAATAATTCTTATAACTTTTAGGTGTATGCGCATATACCCGGGCATCTGAAATTTGAAGAGTTGCTTCACTTTTCTTTTGCTTCAGGATATACCATACAATATACGGTATAAGCAATAATAGCAAAAACAGATATTCAATATTGGCAAAAACCATTTTATTTATGATTTAACAGTTTACTATTTAGTATTAAGCTATACATCCTTTATACAAAAAGATTGTATAACTGTAGACCTATATATATAAAGGTACCGATCAATGCTGCTGATAACAATGCAATTCCACAAATCAGCATAGCTTTAACACGTAAAGGACGTTTCTCAATAATAGTGATTTCCGTTGGTTGCGGTTTCTGATTTTCCTCTTCCGGTTGTTTGGTCTCATTGATAAAATCAATGGCATTAATCAAATTGGCATCGTTTTCATTCATCTGAGGATTATGCTTGGCGAACTTCACTAAATCAGCAGTCTGGAACAATAGTTTTAGGTCTGATATGGCCTCTTTATCATTCATTTCCAGTAACTGATCAATTATTTCAGAAGAAGTCATTTCCAATGCATTAAATCCGAAACGATCCTTTATATATGTACGAATAGCATCGGTAAGTTCGGTATAGTACTCCTTCGATTGCCCTTTCTGCCATACCTTCTCTGTCTTGATACGTTCTATCTCTTTCATTGCAGCCTGATGTGGCGGCAATTTAGGTTCAACTTTAATTTTACGGATAATCGGTTTATTATCACGTATGCGAACAATCAGATAGATCAGCAAGCCAAGCAAAGGTAAAGCCAAGAATGAACAAGCGATCAATCCATACCAGTCTTCCCATGCAAAAGGAGCTTTCATCACAGGTTTTTGTCCGAAGAACTGGTCCGGATGTAAGGTGTCAACCGGCATTGAATATACTTTTAATGCGAGAGCTTTGGAGTTGTACACTTTCCCATCTACGGTAACCGGCATTGGCGGCAGATAATATAGAGCAGAGTCAAAAGAAGTGATAATGTACTCCTGCGTAATCACCATCCTCTGACGATCATTCAGGAATTGGGTATCTGGTTTGACTGTTTCTATAATTTCCACACCTCTTACCAGTGTATCAGTGTAAGCAGGAAAAATAGCACGCTGTTTGGCATCCATGGCTACTTGCAATTGCACTTTCGCCTGTTCGCCGATTAGTATCTGCAGTGAATCAATTTTTGCTTCTACTGTAACAGACTGTGCTACTGCTTTACTGACAAACAATAGACCTAATAATGCTATCAGAATAATATTTCTATTCATCTTTGATTCCATTAATTTCGTTTGGCAAATAAATTCAACAATGCCTTTACGTAATCCTGATCGGTTCTGACGGATACAGCATCTACGTTACTTTTGGTAAAAGTATCGTTCAGTTCAGTCTGCTTTTGTATCCACCAGTCGCGATGTGCCCGGCGTACAGCTTTGGAAGAGGTGTCAATCCATTGTTCATGCCCAGTTTCTGCATCTTTGATTCGCATCAGTCCTACTGGAGGAAGATCACTGACTCTCCTGTCGTATACTTGCAATGCTACTACATCATGTTTCCTGTTAGCAATGGTCAGCGCATTCTTAAAGCTTTCCTGGTCAATAAAATCTGATAAGATAAATGCAGTGCAACGCCTTTTCATTACGTTTGTCAAATATTCCAAGGCAAGACGAATATTTGTGCGACGGCTTTCCGGTTGGAAATCAATCAATTCACGGATAATATACAAGATATGTTTACGTCCTTTCTTGGGAGGAATAAACTTCTCTATCCGGTCTGAAAAGAAAATCACACCTATTTTATCATTATTCTGGATGGCAGAGAAAGCAAGAGTAGCAGCGATTTCCGTCACCATATCTTTCTTTAACTGCTTGATCGTACCAAATTCCAAACTTCCGGAAACATCAACCATTAACATAACTGTCAGTTCACGTTCTTCTTCAAACACTTTCACATAAGGTTTATTGAAGCGCGCAGTCACATTCCAGTCTATGTCACGTATATCATCACCGAATTGATATTCACGGACTTCCGAAAATGACATACCCCTACCTTTGAAAGCCGAATGATACTGGCCTGCAAAGATATTGTTAGACAATCCTCGTGTCTTTATTTCAATTTGGCGAACTTTTTTTAGTATTTCACTTGTTTCCATTTATACAGTAGTTAATTAGTAGGTAGTTAAGTAGTCATGCATAGATATTTATGACTACTTATTGACTGTATTATAACTACAAATTAGGGTACTTCAACCTTATTCAGAATCTTACTGATGATTTCGTCCGAAGTCATGTTGTTAGCTTCAGCTTCGTATGTCAATCCGATACGGTGACGAAGAACATCATGTGCTACAGCACGTACATCTTCCGGAATAACGTAGCCGCGACGTTTGATGAATGCATACGTACGAGCAGCTAAAGCCAGATTGATAGACGCACGAGGTGAACCTCCGAATCCGATCATATCTTTCAGTTCCTTGAGGTCATATTTTTCTGGGAAACGAGTTGCAAATACGATATCTACAATATAACGCTCGATCTTCTCATCCAGATAGACTTGACGAACAACCTTACGTGCTTCAATAATTTCATCCGCTCTTAGAATAGGTTTCACATTGAACTTCTCACCATTGATATTCTGACGAATAATCAATTTTTCTTCTTCCAACTTCGGATAATCAATGACTACTTTCAGCATGAAACGGTCAACCTGTGCTTCAGGAAGCGGATAAGTACCTTCCTGTTCGATAGGGTTCTGAGTTGCCAATACAAGGAAAGGTTCCGGTAACATGAATGTTTCTTTACCAATAGTAACCTGACGTTCTTGCATTGCTTCCAGCAAAGCACTTTGTACTTTTGCAGGAGCACGGTTAATTTCATCAGCTAATACAAAGTTTGCGAAAATAGGTCCGCGCTGCACTTTAAAAGATTCATCTTTCTGACTGTAAACCATTGTACCGATAACGTCTGCAGGCAATAAGTCCGGCGTAAACTGGATACGGCTATATTTCGCATCAATCAGAGAAGCGAGTGTCTTAATAGCCAAAGTTTTCGCCAAACCAGGCACACCTTCCAAGAGGACGTGTCCATCGGAAAGTAATCCGATAAGCAGTGATTCAACCAAATGTTTCTGACCAACAATGATTTGGTCCATACCTGTCGTAAGATTGGTAACGAAAGCACTTTGTCTTTCAATCCGCTCATTTAGCTCGCGGATATCAATTGATTCAGCCATAAATACTTAATATTTTATTATTTAAATCCCATTAATTTTATGTAAGCCTTGCCTGTGTCATAAGGCTTTTTATTTTGCCCCAAAAGTACGCCATATAATTAACGATTGCAACTAATTTTTATTAAAAAACAATGCGAAATCTTTAGATTAAGGTACTTTCATACGCTTTTGTACATCCATAACACTTCACCCGACCAATACAGGATTTGCATGGTCGGGTGAATGGATTATAACTACTTATTCTTTTGTAAGTTCTGGTATTTCAATAGTTGTGCCATACGGTACATTGTTGGGGTTCTTAATAACCTTCGGATTGTGTTTCACAATGTATGGCCACATTGCCTTTGTACCATAAAAACGCAAGGAAACCCTAGTCAAAGTTTCTCCTTCTTTGATTGTATATTTTGTCTTGGTTCCCGTAATCTTATAAGATGCTGAATCCAGATAGGCAGAAGTAGCAGGTTGTTGTGTAACCGTTTGAGGTTCTGCTTTGACAGGAATAGCTTCTTCTTTTTTGGCAACCGGTTGTGTCGTGGTAGCGACTTTGGATACATCAGGCGTTATTACCTTTGTAGTATCCTTATGTGCAATCGTATCAGAAAGCTGCGCTTCCGGTTGAACGGGTTGAGTGGTCACAGGCGGCATATCCAGTGCATTCTTGTCAGATGAAGAAGAGAATAAATCCGGATAATAAATAAAAAGAATGACACCTCCGCATAATAACAAAACGACTACAATAACAGCTATTAAATAAGGTACAGGAGATTTTTCCTTCACTGGGGCTGTCTTTTTAGAAACCGGCTGGGATACTTGTTCCGGTTGGACCGGTTTTATCGTTTCTTTTTCAGCAGGAGGCACTATAGGAGTCACAGGTTGCAGATTTGCTTTTAGAAGCTCTTGCTCTATAATCTTTTCGGCAGTGATCTCTTCTTTTTCTTCTTCTATAAATGCTGCTTGCTGCTCATTGATTATCACTTCCTCTTCCGGAACCTCTTCATCTTCCAGCTGTTCTACCTTTTCTTCGATATCAGTCTCTGTAATGGCTTCTTCGGGCTCTTTAGGAGACGTCTGTTCTGTCGATTCCTGTGCTATTGCAGATTCCTCAGTAATAGCAGGTTCTTCAATGGACTCTTCCACAAGTGGCTGACTGGCTATTTGCTCTTCCTGAATCGGCTCTTCTTCCGAAAGACCATCATCAGTACCTTCATTTTCTTCTATCACAGTAGTTTCAGAGTCATCCCCCATCTCATTCAAGACTGCCTGTGCTGACGCTTCCTCTCCTGTTTCTTCTTCCTCAGTCTCTTCTATCGGAGTATCTTCCAGAATTGTATTTTCATTCAATACAATAGTCTCAAAGTGTGCAAAAGGTTTATTTATCGTATCCCTTAGATTTGCATCCGGAGAAAATGAGACTTTTGTATGTCCTTTTATCTGGAAACGCTCGCCTGTGTTGACATTGACACTTTCCCGGCTATCTACATCAATAAGTTTGAAAGTTCCCAATCCTTTGATTTTTACAGTCTTTTCGTTCTCCAAGGCTTGTTCTATCAAGAGGAAAAACTCTTTAACAAACGCTTCGGCGTCTTTCTTGGTCATGCTATGTTTGGCTGCCAATAAGTCAGTAAGGTCTTGAATTGTTAGTCTTTCATTCATAACGGGAAATATTTATTTAAACTTATCTTTCAATGTATTGCTAGGTCTATACGATAATACCAATTTAGGTGGAACCAGCATGCGTTGTTTGCTTGCCGGGTTGATTGAAATCCGTTCCGCTTTCTTTTTCACTTCAAAAGAACCGAATCCTTGAATTGCAATCACATTACCTTCTTCCAATTCTTGTGTCATACTGGACAACAAAGAATTCATCAATTCGGAAGTATCCTTGATTGTGTATCCCAATCTTTCCGCTAGTTCGGATGTAAATTCCTTATTATTCATAGTCATTTATAATCTTTGCATATAAATCAAAATCGTCCGCATTCACCACTTCTACCTGATAAAACTGTCCGATCTTAAGTTCTCTCTCTGAACGATCAATCAATACTTCCGGATCTACTTCCGGTGAATCAAATTCTGTCCGTCCGATATAATAATCTCCTTCCAGACGATCGATGATCACTTTCATCTGTTTACCGATCTTTTCTGCACTTAACTCTGCCGAAATACCTTGCTGGATATCCATCAATTCATCAAGTCGGGCTTGTTTAACCTCTTGTGGAATAGAATCTTCGTATGTTTCTGCAGCATAAGTCCCTTCTTCTTCGGAATATGCGAAAGCACCCATTCGATCAAAACGTACTTTACGTACAAATTCTTTGAGATCCTCGAAGTCTTCCTCGGTTTCTCCGGGATGTCCTACCATTAAAGTCGTCCTCAGGTGAATGCCCGGCACTTCTCTGCGGAATTGTTCGATCAATTGGTAAGTATCCTCTTTGCTCACTTGTCGGCGCATTAACTTCAACATATTGTCACTGATGTGCTGAAGGGCAATGTCCATGTATTTACATACATTGTCACGTTCGCGCATAACCCGGAATAAATCTGTTGGGAAATGTGCTGGATAGGCATAATGCAAGCGAATCCATTCCACCCCGGGTATATCAGAAATACGCTCAATCAATTCCGGAAGCATTTGTTTCTTATACCGGTCTATGCCGTAATAAGTCAATTCCTGTGCGATCACCTGAAATTCTTTCACGCCTTGCGATACCAGGTATCGTACTTCGTCCAGAATTTCTTCCATTGGTTTGGAAATATGGTGTCCTGTAATAATAGGGATAGCACAATAAGAACATTTACGATCACATCCTTCTGAAATTTTCAGGTAAGCATAATGCTGGGGAGTTGTCAATGTCCGTTCGATATATAATTCATCGTGATAGACCTTTCCCAAGTCCTGTAAAAGCTCCTTCCAATTAAACTTCCCATAAAACTTATCTACCTGTGGTATCTCAACAGCTAATTCCTTGAGATAGCGTTCGGAAAGACAACCCATCACGAAAAGTTTCTTTAAATCCCCTTCTTCCTTTCTTTCAGCGAACTCCAGAATCATATTTATGGATTCTTCTTTGGCATCACCAATGAAACCACATGTATTGATTACCGCAATTTCTCCTTGCGGATTTTCAGTGTCATGAGTTACGCTGTATCCGACTTCCTCCAATTGGCGCATTAGCTGCTCGGAGTCAACCAGATTTTTAGAACATCCTAAAGTAATAATATCTATTGTTTTTCTTTTCATGCATTTTCTCCAAACAAGGAATCAACGAATTCATTTTTACGGAATACCTGCAGGTCTTCCATGCCTTCGCCTAGTCCGATATACTTAACAGGAATCTTGAATTGGTCGGAAATACCAATCACAACACCACCTTTAGCGGTTCCATCAAGCTTAGTGATGGCCATAGCGGTAACTTCCGTCGCCAAAGTAAATTGTTTGGCTTGCTCAAATGCATTTTGTCCGGTGGAACCGTCCAGTACCAATAAAACTTCATCCGGTGCATCAGGCACTACCTTTTTCATCACATTCTTAATTTTGGTCAACTCGTTCATTAAGCCTACCTTATTGTGCAGACGACCGGCTGTATCAATAATAACCACATCTGCGTTATTGGCAACGGCCGAACTAAGAGTGTCATAAGCCACAGATGCGGGATCTGCTCCCATTTTCTGTTTAACTACGGGAACTCCTACCCGTTCTCCCCAAATCATTAGCTGTTCCACAGCTGCAGCGCGGAAAGTGTCAGCGGCTCCCAAGTAAACGGATTTACCTGCTTTCTTGAATTGATAAGCCAGTTTACCAATGGTTGTAGTTTTACCTACCCCATTTACTCCCACAACCATAATGACATAAGGTTTTCTTGCGATGGGTACGTCGAAATCAGCTACATCACCCGAATTATTTTCAGTAAGCAGAGCTGCTATTTCGTCACGTAATATAAGATTCAGTTCCTGAGTATTTACATACTTATCTGCAGCAGCACGTTTTTCGATGCGCTTGATAATATTTAAAGTTGTTTCTACGCCGACGTCAGATGTAATCAGCACTTCTTCCAGATTATCTAATACTTCATCGTCTACTTTTGACTTGCCAGCCACAGCACGAGCTATTTTACTGAATACGCTCTCTTTGGTTTTAGATAATCCTTTATCTAAAGTTTCCTTCTTCTCCTTTGAAAAAAAACTAAAAAATCCCATATTTACACTTGTTTGTATAATACATTTGCTACAAAGATATAACAAAGGATTGGAAAAGTAAAAAAAGAAGCAATAAAAAATCCCCTCATTGTTCACCAATGAGAGGATTTTGCAGTTATAGCGTATATGCTATTTCGATTATTTTTTGAAAAAGTCTTGTACTTTTTCGTTCGGAACCATTTGTTCATCAAAAACGTATGCTCCAGTTTTCGGAGATTTTACCATTTTGATAACCTTGGTATAAGCACGACCTTCTTTAGAACCTTCGTGCAAACTTGCTACTGTTTTCTTTGCCATGGGTTATACTACTTTATTATTTAATTTCCTTGTGTACTGTTACTCTCTTCAGAATCGGGTTGTATTTTTTCAACTCAAGTCTTTCTGTAGTATTCTTTCTGTTCTTAGTTGTGATATAACGAGATGTTCCCGGCATTCCACTGTCTTTGTGTTCTGTACATTCCAGAATCACTTGTACTCTGTTACCTTTTGCTTTCTTTGCCATTGTAAGTTTTCTCCTCTACGTTTAGCCGATTACTTTAATGCTTTTCCAATCACAATAACCTTTAGCCACAGCTTCAGTCAGCGCAGCATCCAGTCCTTTTTTGTTGATAATACGCAACCCGTTAGCACAAATGCTAAGGCTGATCCAACAATCTTGTTCTACATAATAGAACTTTTTGTTAAACAAGTTCAAATCAAAGGTTCTTTTAGTTCTTCTCTTTGAGTGTGAAACATTGTTGCCAATCATGGCTTTCTTTCCGGTAATTTGACAAATCTTCGACATTTCTATCTTATTTTTATAGTTTTATATCTATACTTCTTTCAAACAGGACGCAAAGTAAGCACTTTTATCCGTATAAAACAAGAATTTCCTAAAATAATTCACTTCCAGGCACCTATTTTTCTTTATTTGAGTAAATCACGAAGCATTAATAGTGCATTATTGCCTGCTCTTTCGATATTCATGCTTCTTCCGCGGTTCGTTTCCTGTTTGTAAGTACGAATTTCGTTTTTATAACCAGCGGCTATCCAAACAGTTCCCACCGGCTTCTCGGGAGTACCCCCTCCAGGACCTGCTATCCCTGAAGTAGCAACGGCGCAATCGGTTTTTAGTGTTTTCATCGCACCTTTTACCATTTCAATCACAGTTTCTTCGCTGACAGCCCCATGTTGCTCCAATGTTTCGGAGGAAACGTGTAAAAGTCCCATTTTTACTTCATTAGAATAGGCTACTACGCTTCCGTTAAAATATTCAGAACTACCGGCAATGGAGGTCAAACGTGCGGCAATACTGCCTCCGGTACAACTTTCTGCGGTGGAAACGGTCAATTTCTTCTTTTTTAAAAGTTCACCGACTATAACTTCCAATGGCGTATCTTCTTCACCGAAAATGTCTTCACCAAGTATTTTCTCTAATTTTACCTTTTCACGTTCAAGAAGAACTTTTACTTCTTCCCTGTTTTGTCCGCGTCCTGTCAGTCTAAGACGAATAATCCCCAGCTTAGGCAAATATGCCAATTTGATACATTCTGGCAGAGCACTCTCCCACGGTTCCAGTTTTTCTGCCAATACGGATTCCGGATAGTGTTGTACAAGAAATGTTTGATGCATAATCACATCCGTTTGAAACCTCTCGTGCAGCTTAGGTAATACACTTTCTGTCATTACGGCAGTCATCTCTTGCGGAACGCCCGGCATGGAAACAAGTACCTTTCCATCTCTTTCGAACCAGCTGACAGAAGCACTTCCTACAGGATTATTTATCACTGTACAATCTTTCGGAACCATTGCCTGGCTTTTGTTGAGTGCATTCATTGGTATTTTCCCTGCCAGTACCCGTTTTACATTTTCGAATACTTCTTCGCTGAAAACCAGTTCTGTATGAAAGTATTTGCATAAAGTTTGTTTGGTGATATCGTCTTTGGTAGGTCCGAGTCCTCCGGTTACTAAAACAATATTCCCCCTTTCCATCGCATTATCAATCGCTTCCAAGATTTCCTTTTCCCGGTCACGGATTGAAACAATACGAAGAACCTCAATGCCTATTTTATTTAATTCCTGCCCCATCCAGGCTGAATTAGTGTCGACAACCTGTCCTATCAACAGTTCGTCGCCAATGGTTATTATTTCGGCAAACATACTTCTTAGTTTTTATCCTATTATATATAATAAGGTATACCCAATTATAACGTCACACGAGAATAAGCCGGAAGATCAATAGAACAAAAGTCCTTATCCAGATATTTGAAATATCCGGTAATGGCGATCATGGCTGCATTATCAGTCGTATAACTGAATTTAGGGATAAAAATGTTCCAGCCATATTTCTCGGCATGTTCCCGGAAAGCATTACGCAATCCATTGTTTGCAGAAACTCCTCCGGCCACAGCTATTTCATTAATCTTATATTCTTTGGCGGCTTTTCGTAATTTATCCATCAGAATATCCACTACAGTAGCCTCCAATGATGCTGCAAGATCTACTTTATGGTGTTCTATGAAATCAGGATCTTCCTTTAACCAGTCGCGTAATGAATATAAAAAGGAAGTTTTCAATCCGCTGAAGCTGTAATCTAAACCAGGAATATGCGGTTTGCTGAATGTAAAAGCTTTCGGATTTCCCTGACGAGCCAGTTTATCAATGATCGGTCCGCCGGGATAACCAAGTCCCATCACTTTAGAGCATTTATCAATAGCTTCACCTGCGGCATCGTCAATAGTCTGTCCAAGAATCTCCATATCATTATAGGCTTTGACCAGTATGATTTGTGAATTTCCTCCAGATACCAGCAAACAGAGAAATGGGTAAACAGGTTGTCTCTCTTCTTCTCCTTCCGCTTTAATAAAATGAGCTAAAACATGTCCGGTCAAATGATTAACATCAATCATTGGGATGTTTAAAGAACGAGCGAATCCTTTTGCAAAGGAGACTCCAACAAGCAAAGACCCCATCAATCCCGGTCCGCGAGTGAAAGCTACCGCGCTCAACTCTTCTTTGGTGACGCCGGCACGTTTTAATGCTTCATGTACTACCGGTACGATGTTTTGTTGGTGTGCCCGTGAAGCCAACTCGGGTACTACTCCACCGTATGCTTCATGTACGGCTTGACTTGATACCACATTTGACAGCAAATAACCATCCTTGATTACGGCTGCCGACGTATCGTCACAGGAGGATTCAATTCCTAAAATTATTGCACTCATAAGTATTTAAACTATTAAACGGTGCAAAAGTAATCATAAAACTACGATTCGTAACGAACTATTTTATATTTTTGTTCGCAAAATAAAAGTTATCGCATATCAGAACGCTGAAAAAGACTGTACGCTGGGTAGTAGGTATTGTACTGGGAGTATATATCGGGACTATTGTTTTGCTGAATATACCAAACATTCAGCAAGCAATGAGTGTATTTGTAGCTGAAGAACTTTCTGAAGTTTTAAATACAAAGGTAGTGATTGGTAGAATTAATATGGGTCTATTGAACCGTATTATTATTGATGATGTATTGCTTGACGATCAGAGTGGTCAGGAAATGCTCAAAGTCACACGTTTGTCTGCCAAGTTCGATATTATGCCCTTTTTTAAAGGAAAGATATCCATTAGCAGTGTCCAGCTTTTCGGATTTAATATCAATCTCCGGAAAGAGACTCCGGATTCCCCTCCTAATTTTAAGTTTGTTTTGGATGCTTTTGCTTCCAAAGATACCGTGAAGAAAGAAAACTCCCTTGATTTGCGTATTAATTCCATCCTGATTCGTCGTGGAAGGATGTCTTATCATGTGTTGTCGGAAGAAGAAACACCGGGGAAATTTAACGCTAAGCATATTCAGCTTCAAAATATCATCGCTAATATATCGCTGAAGGCATTAAGTAAGGACTCTTTGAATTTAGGGATCAAGCGATTGAGCCTTGATGAAAAAGCATCCGGCTTCTCTTTGAAAAAAATGAGTTTGAAACTGGTTGCCAATAACAAGCAGACAAACATTGATAATTTTACAATAGAATTGCCCGAAACCTCTCTCAAGCTTGATACCATTCATTTGGAGTATGATAGTTTGAAAGCTTTTGACCGTTTTACAGAACAGGTGCATTTCTCTTTCCGTACTTTGCCATCGCAAGTTACTTTAAAAGATATTTCTCCTTTTGTCCCTATCCTCTCGCATTTCAAGGAACCGGTGACGTTGGATATGGAGGTGAAGGGAACTGTGGATCAGTTGACTTGTTCGCATCTGGAGATTACAGCCGATGACCGTCAGTTCCGTCTGCGAGGAGATGTATCGCTTCAGGACTTATCGCATCCACAAGATGCGTATGTATATGGAACCCTTTCCGAACTTTCGGCCAATACGCGCGGAGTCGGTTTTTTAGTGCGTAATTTGAGTCCTAATTATAATGGAGTTCCTCCTCTTCTCGAACGTTTGGGCAACGTGAGTTTCCAGGGAGAAATTTCGGGATACTTCACGGACTTAGTTACTTATGGACAATTACAAACGAGTCTTGGAAATGTAAAGACCGACTTAAAATTGAGTTCTGATAAGACAAAAGGATTGTTTGCGTATTCCGGAGCTGTCAAAACAGAGGATTTTCAACTAGGTAAATTATTGGATAATGAGGAATTGGGAGAAATTACTTTCAATCTGGATGTACATGGCCGGCATATTGCTGACCACTTGCCTGCCGTAGAATTGAAAGGACTAATTGCTTCGATAGATTATAGCAGATATAGATATGAAAATATCACACTGGACGGAGAATACAAACAAGGCGGATTTAATGGAAAGATTGCGTTGGATGATCCTAATGGCTCTATTTATCTGAATGGAGACGTAAATGTTGCATCCAAAGTTCCTACTTTTAATTTTCTTGCAGTAGTCAATAAAGTACGCCCACATGATTTGAATCTTACGACCAAATATCCTGATGTAGAGTTCTCTTTAAAACTGAAAGCCAATTTTACAGGTGGATCAGTGGATGAGATGATTGGAGAAATCAATGTGGATAGCTTGGAATTTACAGCTCCGGATAAAGCATATTTCATGCAGAATATGAATATCCGGGCAACCAAACAAAATGGAGAAAATCAGCTTAGATTGACTTCCGAATTCCTGAAAGCAAGCATAGAGGGAAAATTCCAATATCACACATTGCCTGCCAGTATTCTGAATATTATGCGGAAATATGTGCCGTCTTTGATATTACCTCCCAAGAAGCCGATTGAAACCCATAATAACTTTTTGTTTGATATACATATATATAATACGGACATTTTATCTACGATATTTGATATACCGTTAACGGTATATACTCATTCTACGTTGAAGGGATATTTTAATGATGCTTTACAACGCTTGCGTATAGAGGGATATTTTCCCCGTCTGCAATATAAGAACAACTATATTGAGTCAGGTATGATTCTGTGCGAGAATCCGGCAGATCATATTCGTGCACGGGTTCGTCTAACTAATTTGAAAAAGAAAGGGGCAGTCAATCTATCTCTGGATGCACAAGCTAAAGATGACAATGTCAGTACGACTTTGGATTGGGGAAATAATGCTGCAGCAACATATAGCGGGAAATTAGCAGCTGTTGCCAAATTTCTACGTACAAGCGGAGAAAAGTCATTGTTGAAAGCGATGGTGGATGTGAAGCCTACTGATGTTATTTTAAATGATACTCTCTGGAAGATACATCCTTCGCAGGTGGTGGTCGATTCCGGACGAGTGGATGTGAATAATTTCTATTTTAGTCATCAGGATAGGTATGTACGTATTAACGGCCGGCTTTCCGAGAATCCTAAAGATACTGTAAAGGTTGATCTAAAGGATATAAATATGGGATATGTATTTGATATTGCAAGTATATCCGACGATGTAAATTTTGAGGGCGATGCGACAGGAACGGCTTATGCAAGCGGAGTGTTTAAAAAGCCTATCATGAATACCCGTTTATTTATAAAGAATTTCTCACTCAATCACGGTCGTTTGGGTGAACTGGATATATATGGTGAGTGGGATAATGAAAACAGAGGTATCCGGTTGGATGCATCCATTCAGGATATATCTCCTTCTCCGTCGCGTGTCACGGGTATTATTTATCCATTAAAACCCGAGAGCGGACTTGATTTAAATATTGAAGCAAATGAATTGAATCTGAAATTCCTCGAACATTATATGAAGTCTATTGCCAATGATATTAAAGGGCGAGGAACAGGAAAAGTACATTTCTATGGAAAATTTAAAGGATTGAACCTGGATGGTGCGGTTATGACAGATGCATCCATGAATTTTGATATTTTAAACACACATTTTGCGGTAAAAGATACTATTCATTTGGCTCCTACCGGATTGACATTCAATAATATACATATCTCTGATATGGAAGGGCATTCGGGGAGAATGAATGGATATTTGCATTTCCAGCATTTTAAGAACCTAAACTATCGTTTCGAGATACAGGCAAATAATATGCTTGTGATGAACACAAAAGAATCGACAGATATGCCTTTCTATGGTACGGTATATGGTACCGGGAATGTATTGCTCTCTGGAAACGCCATACAGGGGCTCGATGTAAATGTGGCCATGACTACAAATCGAAATACTACCTTTACCTATATTAATGGTAGTGTAGCATCGGCTACTAGCAATCAGTTTATCAAATTCGTGGATAAAACACCTCGTCGTACTATCCAGGATTCTGTTCAAGTAATCTCATATTACGAACAAATACAGCAAAAACGTCAGGAGGAGGAAGAGCAGAAAACAGATATCCGTTTGAATATTCTCGTGGATGCAACTCCCGATGCCACCATGCGAATCATTATGGACCCTATTGCCGGAGATTATATAAGCGGAAAAGGTACGGGAAATATCCGGACGGAATTTTATAATAAGGGCGATGTGAAAATGTTTGGTAATTACCGGATCAATCAAGGAGTATATAAATTTAGTTTGCAGGAAGTGATTCGTAAAGACTTTATTATCAAAGATGGAAGTACAATAACGTTCAATGGTGCACCTTTGGATGCTAACATGGACATACAAGCTTCATATACAGTGAACTCTGCCTCTTTGAATGATTTGATACCGGATGCTTCGGCTATTATACAACAACCCAATGTGCGTGTAAATTGTATCATGAATCTAAGTGGTATGCTGGTACGACCGACTATCAAACTGGGTATTGAGCTTCCGAATGAAAGAGATGAAATACAAACATTGGTACGTAATTATATCAGTACGGAAGAGCAAATGAATATGCAGATTCTTTATTTGCTGGGTATTGGCAAGTTCTATACGGAAGATGCCCGTAATAATAATCAGAATTCGAATGTGATGTCATCGGTGCTCTCATCTACTCTCTCCGGCCAGTTGAACAATGCACTTTCACAGGTCTTTGAAACGAATAACTGGAATATCGGTACGAATTTGAGTACGGGTGATAAGGGTTGGACAGACATGGAAGTAGAAGGTATTTTGTCGGGACAATTATTGAATAACCGTTTATTGATAAACGGAAACTTCGGTTATCGGGATAATCCGATGGCTAATACTAACTTTGTAGGAGACTTTGAAGCAGAATGGCTGATTACCCGTTCGGGAGATATTCGTTTGAAGGCTTATAATGAGACAAATGACCGTTATTACACAAAAACAAACTTGACTACACAAGGTGTAGGTATCATGTATAAAAAGGATTTCAATAAATGGAGTGATCTATATTTCTGGAATAAATGGCGGTTACGCAATAAGCGGAAACGGGAAGAAGCTGAAAAGGTGAAACCGCAACAAACGGACAGCATCACTGATAAAACTGCTAAATCGGCAGTGAAAAGAAAACGTGTACAGGAGCAGTAAAAAATAATAAACGATGACATATCCACCAGGAATTATGTCATCGTTTGTTGTTTGTGAGAATTAAGTTTCAGAATTATGCACTTTGACCTATGAAAGGACAGCACCGTTCTCGCCTATGTTTACTACTTTATCTACATCCCCCTTCTCAAGTTCAATTCGATAATATATGCTACCATCTGCTTTTTCAATATACTCCGCTTCGTCAAAACGATATTCTCCATATTGATTATTGAGAGTATTGTTTACTGCTTCTGGCAATTCATTCTGACGTATTTCCCATGAAGTAGAATACCAATTTCCAGTCTGGTTGAACAATACATCTTTTGGGATTCCATTATGAATGATATCTACCTCTGTATATCCAAAATCCCAATCATTTCTATCATCCTCAACGTCTACTTCCATGATTCTTGCATTCGGATACTTTTCATTGATGAAGTTTTTCATAGCTTCAGTCAATTGTACAGGAAGATGTTCGGTGTTATCATCATCAGTGTCTACAATGCTTTTAATCAGAGTTCCATCAGCAGAATAATACAAATCTACCTCCTGATTCTGCTTTTCGACTTCAATTACGAAAACAGTTTCAACGCCTGTCCGTTCCAGTTTGTCTATATCATCCCGCTTCCATGAGGCATATTCGCTGCTCTCAAAAGACGTTTTTACTGCTTGTGGTAATGCATTGTAAGGAATGTCCGTTTCTGTCATTTGCCATTTACCATCTTGGGTGAACCATGCAGATGCTTCATATCCGTCATAGAAATCTGCTACATAATATCCAGACTTAGTTTCCCACTTCACATTTGCAGCATTAGGGAATTTGGATGAAAATGCACTTTGAAGTTCGGCAGGAACAGCTATTGAACCATCGTCATCGTTGTCACAACTTTGCAGACTCCATGTGACGCTTAGTGCCAGTAAAAGTGTATAAATCTTTAGTTTCATCTTTGTTCAATTTAAATAGGTTTAGAAATCAATATCAATCAAATTAAATTTCAGGTCAAACTTCAGTTCCGTACGGTTGGACAGTTTTACTTCATAATCTTTCTTATCTCTCTCAATTTTTAGAATTTTAGCATCAGGGTAATTGGTCGCTACGTATTTCTGAATAGCTGCCGGAATAATTGCTGTAGGTACAGAACTATATTTGCAGTTCACTTCTTCCCAGTTACCTTTGTTGTCAAACTCTACTTTATCGCCATTCGTGAAAATCACTTCATAACTTTTATAGAAGAAATCACTTTCCATTTTGGCTAATGCTACTTTGCTGTCGGCAAAATGCTGTTTGATAAACTGCTGTGCCGGTTGTGGCATTTGAGTTACCTGGATTGGTTTGTCGTCATCTGCACGAGCTACTGTTTGCAAAGTGAAAAGACACACTAATAAGAATACTAACTTTTTCATAATCGTTGTTTTTTAATATTGGTTTTTACTATTATTATTAATTTGATAATGCAAAGATGAGAGGAGAATCTGAAAAGATTTGGGAATTTTGAGAATTTCCGAAAAAAAATCGAAAAAATATAGTGACGCTATCCGGTTAACATAGCGTCACTATATATAAAGGATACCGTCACCATCCTATAGGGATAGTGTCACTATAATTTCTTCCTGAAATTAGATTCTTTAGGATTCTTTTAAAACTACTAATAGATACATCGTTTATTTTTGCACACACAAATTTGACAATATTCATATTAAACAACCATAAGAACTTTTGTATGACTATGAGAACAAATTATTTTTTATTATTAGCTATTCTATTGGGGATTATCCCTATGAGTTACACGCACGCCAATGATTCAATACCTAAGAGCGTGATTCTGTACACACCTTACACAAAAATCTCCGTATCTCCCGGAGCGTCAATTGACTACAGTATTGATCTTATCAACAACACAGACCAGTTGACGAATGCGAATCTTTCTGTCAGCGGATTGTCCTCCAGTTGGAAACACGAGATGAAATCCGGTGGCTGGAGCCTTAGCCAACTATCGGTACTTCCCAAAGAGAAAAAGACTTTCAATTTAAAAGTCGAAGTCCCATTAAAAGTGAATAAAGGTAATTATCACTTTGTGGTATATGCCGGAAACGCCAAACTTCCATTGGATGTAGTGGTTGCTCAAAAAGGAACATACCAGACTGAATTTACTACCGACCAACCCAACATGCAGGGAAATTCCAAATCAACCTTCACTTTCAGTGCCACTTTAAAGAATCAGACTGCCGACCAGCAGCTATATGCTTTGATGGCTAATGCACCCAGAGGTTGGAATGTAGTTTTTAAACCTAACTATAAGCAAGCCACTTCTGCACAAGTGGAAGCCAACAGCACTCAAAATGTAAGTATAGATATTACTCCTCCTGCCAATGTAGAAGCCGGCAGTTACAAAATTCCGGTACGCGCCGCTACAGGTACCACTTCTGCCGAATTGGAACTGGAAGTGGTTGTTACCGGCTCTTATCAAATGGAACTGACTACTCCCCGTGGGTTATTGAGTACAGATGTCACAGCAGGTGATATAAAGAAAATAGAACTGGAAGTCAGAAATACAGGTTCTTCATTACTGAAAGATATTCAGCTGTCTGCTAATAAACCAGCTGACTGGGAAGTAACTTTCGAACCTTCAAAAATCGATGCGCTAAAAGCCGGAGAGACATCAACGGTTATGGCTACTTTGAAAGCTTCTAAAAAAGCATTGCCAGGCGACTATGTGACTACCATCATGGCAAAAACTCCTGAAGTAAATGCAGATGCGCAGTTCAGAGTTGCAGTAAAAACTCCGATGATATGGGGATGGGTAGGCGTTCTTATCATTATTGCCACCATCGGCGTGGTTTACTATCTGTTCCGTAAATATGGAAGGAGGTAAATTATGGGCGAACAAGTGATCGTACTTACCGATTTGACCAAACAATACGGTAATTTCACTGCTGTAGATCATATTCGCCTGAATATCCGGAAAGGAGAAATCTTCGGATTACTGGGACCGAATGGTGCTGGAAAATCAACTACTATCTTAATGATGTTGGGATTGACAGAGCCTACTTCGGGAACAGTTGAAATTTGTGGAATCAATTCTACTACACACCCCATTGAAGTAAAAAGGAAAATTGGGTATTTGCCAGAAGATGTAGGATTCTATGATGATATGACAGGACCGGAGAATTTGATCTATACAGCGCGATTAAATGGTATTTCTGATAAAGAGGCAAAAACCAAGGCTATGGAACTGATGAAGCGGGTAGGCCTTGAAGATCAGTTAGCCAAAAAGACAGGGAAATACTCTCGTGGTATGAGACAGCGGTTGGGATTGGCTGATGTACTTATTAAAAATCCGGAGATTATTATTCTCGATGAGCCGACTTCAGGGATTGACCCTGCAGGTGTTCAGGAATTTATCGAACTGATTCGCTGGTTGAGTAAAGAAGAAGGACTGACAGTGCTTTTCTCTTCCCATCATCTGGATCAGGTACAGAAAGTGTGCGACCGGGTAGGTTTGTTCAGTAATGGCCAATTACTTGCTTTGATCGATATGGCAGAATTAAAAGATAAGAAGCAGGAATTGTCTGATATTTATAACCATTATTTTGAGGAAGGAGGAGAAAGACATGAATAAAGTCAATCATCCTTTTTGGGTTATCGTCAACAAGGAAATTTCCGATCATGTCAAAAGTTGGCGTTTTATTATACTAATAGGTATTATAGCACTTACCTGTATGGGGTCGCTATATACAGCACTCACCAATATTAGTGAAGCCATCAAACCTAATGATCCGGACGGTTCGTTTCTTTTCTTGAAGTTGTTTACGGTTTCAGATGGGACTCTCCCCTCTTTTGTGCTGTTTATTAACTTCTTAGGTCCCCTATTGGGAATCGCTTTGGGATTTGATGCAGTCAATTCCGAACAAAATAAAGGAACATTGAGCCGTATGCTGTCCCAGCCTATTCATCGCGATTGCATTATCAATGCGAAGTTTGTGGCTGCTTTGATTGTGATAGGTATCATGTTGTTTGTATTGGGCTTTCTGGTGATGGGATGTGGGCTGATTGCTATTGGTATTCCTCCTACGGCAGAAGAGTTTTGGAGAATTGTTTTCTTCATCATTACCAGTATCTTTTATGTAGCATTCTGGTTGAATCTGGCTATTCTGTTCTCACTCCGTTTCCGTCAGGCAGCGACTTCTGCCTTAGCATCTGTGGCTGTTTGGCTGTTTTTTAGTGTATTCTATACCATGATTGTTAATTTGGTGGCAAAAGGGTTGAGTCCGTCACAGATGGCATCACCTTATCAGATTATCAGTTATCAGAAGTTTATTCTAGGGTTGATGCGTTTGGCACCGAGTGAACTGTTTAATGAAGCTACCACCACACTATTGATGCCTTCTGTCAGAAGTTTGGGGCCATTGACTATGGAACAGGTACAGGGAGCTATCCCTAGTCCGCTCCCATTGGGACAAAGTCTTTTAGTTGTATGGCCACAGTTGACCGGATTGATTGCGGCAACGGTTATTTGCTTCGCTATTTCTTATATCATGTTTATGAGGAGAGAAATACGATCCCGATAACCTGCTCACTATAAAAGACGCAGAGGACACGGAGAAACAGGTGGATGGATATACCTGACAAATTGGTTTTATGATAACCGACAGGTCGTTCACTTAAAATCCGTGTCCTCTGTGTTTTTCAGATGAATCTTATGATTGGGAAATCTCGAAGCAATGTTCATTCTGCTCGAAGTAATATTTTATATTCAGATGTTGCAAACGACAGATGGAATCGGCTATAGCTAATCCCAGCCCTGTAGATCCTTCTTTTTTGCTACCCTGATAGAAACGTTCGAAGATATGTTCCTTGTTCAGCGGATGTTCCACTCCCGAATTTCGGAAAGTAATACCGTTCTTAGTAACGGTGATTCGGATATGTCCTCCATCAATATTATGTACAAATGCATTTTTCAGGAGGTTAGTGAGCAAAGCAACAGCCAGGGATTCGTTCATTGTCACCTTGAAAACGCCTTGTTCATCTATCGTGACTTCTATGTTGCGATAATCATAAACTTCTTCGTAATCTTGCAGATATTGTTTGAGAAGTACATTGAGTTCCAATTCTTTGGTATCCGTAAACTGACCATTATCAATCTTGGAAAGCAATAATAGGGATTTGTTTAATTTAGTAATGTATTCTAAAGTCTGATGCGTTTTCATCAGTTCTTCCAGTTGTTTTTCTGATAGCGAATCATCTTCCATCAACATTTCCAATCGATTACGGCAGATAGCAAGTGGAGTTTGTATCTCGTGTGAAGCATTTCCGATAAACTGTTTTTGTTGTTCGAACATCTGCTCCGTACGTTCCACATAACGAATGGCAGCCTCATTTAATTTCCGGAATTCCGTGATTTGAGTATCGTTACTCAAAGGTTTATTTCTTTTTCCTGTTTGATAACCGTCCAGCCAGTGTAGAAGTACATAGAGCGGTCGCATATTCCGGTAAAATACCCATACGGAAATGATAATAATGCAGAATAATAAAGCTACATATAAAAATATAATCCACACCTGGATGGCATCTCTCAAATCGTCTTTTTCAATGCTGGGAGTTGATACTGTCAGCTCGTGGTATCGTCCTTCATCATCTTTAAAGATAGTAGTAAGAATACGTGCCGGCTCGGTCTCTCCTTTTTCTTCAATGTATACCATAGAGTCTTTATACTGAATATCCTCCCGGCTTTCCGCATACTCTTTGCTTACTTCCATCATATAATATTGATTGTTGGAGCCATTGGTTTTAGAAGGTAGCTCCTCTCCTGCCAATGCCCGGATAATGATGGTTTCCGAATAATCTTCCAAAGCATCATCCACTTCATCGTTGACTTCATCGATCATCGTAACATAAAAGAAGATAGCCCAGACCGTCAGTATAAGGGTCAGAGCAAGAGTAATACGAAGAATGATGTAATATATTAATTTCATGGACAATAATTTCTTTCTTTTTTATTCTACTATCATTTTATACCCAAATCCATAGACTGCTTTAATTTCAATAGTTGCACCGGAATCTTTGAGCTTTTTGCGAAGATTCTTGATTTGTGCATATATGAAGTCAAAATTATCGACCTGATCGATATGGTCTCCCCACACTGATTCGGCCAAAGTGTTTTTATTGATTAATCTCCCAGGGCGATTGATAAAATATAACAGGATATCATATTCTTTTCTATTTAGTTCCACTTCCTGCTCGTTGACAAATACACGATATTTATCCGGTTCTATCCGTACGTTGCCTTGGCGGATATCAATCTCTCCATCATGCTGATGGCGACGAATCACGCTTTTAATTCGTGCATTTAGTTCAACCAAATGAAATGGCTTTGGCAAATAATCGTCCGCTCCCAGTTCTAATCCCAAAACTTTGTCTTCCAGAGAGTCTTTCGCGGAAATAATAATCACGTTCTCCCGCTTATGGAGAGCTTTCAGTCGTTCAAGAAGATCAAGTCCGCTTCCGTCCGGTAGCATGATGTCCAATAAGATACAATCATAGTCGTAATCTTCAATTTTGCGTAGAGCAGAATTGAAGTCACTGGCTGTTTCTACAACGTAACGTTCTTTTTCAAGTGAACATTGAATCAGTTCTCTCAAAGAGGGTTCGTCTTCTACAATCAATATCTTCATAATTTTGTCTCCTTTCTTTTTTACATACTACAAAGAAAAGGGATATTTCTGAAATAAAACTGAAATGGATTGAAAAAAGAGCTTGAAATAACTATTGAATGTCTAATGAACTGTTAGGATAGGCCATAAATAATATAATATGGAAGGAAAAAAAGAAAAGGATGAAAACGATTCAATCGCTTTCATCCTTTTTATAATGATATACAATTTCTATTTAATAAGAACGTGCAAATATGACACGGCAAGCAGATGGTTTACCTGTAACCATACATTTACCCGGTTCTTTGTCGCCCGGAACAAATGAATCGAACGGAATACAACGAATAGTTGCTTTGGTTTCTTCCTTAATCTTTTCTTCTGTTTCGGTAGTTCCGTCCCAATGAGCCAGAATAAATCCGCCTTCTTCGATTTTTTCTTTAAATTCGTCATAGGTGTCTACTGTTGTAATCTTGGAGTTACGGTAGTCCAATGCTTTCTTGTAGATATTAGCTTGCATTTCTTCAAGCAAATTCTGAACGTATGTTTCAATGCCTTCACAAGTAACCGTTTCTTTTTCCAGTGTATCACGGCGCATCACTTCCATAGTGTTGTTTTCAAGATCGCGACCACCCATAACCAAACGAACAGGTACACCCTTCAATTCATAATCAGCGAATTTGAAGCCCGGGCGTTTGTTATCTGCATTATCATATTTCACAGAGATACCCAATGCTTTCAACTTAGCTACAATGCCTTCTACTTTAGCGTCAATTTGTTTCAGTTGTTCGTCATTCTTATAGATAGGAACGATTACTACCTGAATCGGAGCCAAATGTGGAGGTAATACCAATCCGTTGTCATCCGAGTGAGTCATAATCAATGCACCCATCAAACGAGTAGAAACACCCCATGAAGTAGCCCAAACATACTCCAACTTGTTTTCCTTGTTAACGAACTGAACATCGAATGCCTTTGCAAAGTTTTGTCCCAGGAAGTGGGAAGTACCACTTTGCAATGCTTTTCCGTCCTGCATCATGGCTTCTATTGTGTAAGTGTCAAGTGCACCTGCAAAACGTTCATTGGCTGATTTCACTCCCTTTACAACGGGAACAGCCATATATTTTTCTGCAAATTCACCATATACATTCAACATTCTGATTGCTTCTTCCTCTGCTTCTTCACGGGTAGCATGAGCGGTATGTCCCTCTTGCCACAGGAATTCGGCAGTACGCAGGAAAAGACGGGTACGCATTTCCCAACGGAAAACATTCGCCCATTGGTTGCAGAGAATAGGCAGGTCACGGTATGACTGAATCCAGTTCTTATAAGTATTCCAGATGATTGTTTCTGATGTCGGACGGATAATCAATTCCTCTTCCAATTTAGCTGCAGGATCTACTACAACTCCTGAACCGTCTTCCGCATTCTTCAAACGATAATGTGTTACTACGGCACACTCTTTCGCAAACCCTTCTACGTGTTCTGCTTCGCGGCTTAAGAATGATTTCGGGATTAATAGCGGGAAGTATGCATTTACGTGTCCTGTTTCCTTGAACATGTCGTCCAATTGACGTTGCATTTTCTCCCAGATAGCGTATCCGTAAGGCTTAATCACCATACATCCGCGCACAGCAGACTGTTCTGCCAAATCAGCTTTTACCACCAAATCGTTATACCACTGTGAGTAGTTTTCACTACGTTTGGTAAGGTCTTTCAGTTCTTTTGCCATTATATTTTTCTATTTAAAGTTTTCTTGAGTGTTAAAACAGGGTGCAAAAATACGAAAAATGCATGAACTGCCCTATTCTTCATGCATTAATTTTCTAAAGTCATGTACTTCTATATTACATATCTCATTTTTCATATTCGTTATATAGTTGCATCCGCGACTGTGCTTGTTCAGCATAGCGCTTTTTTGAGAACTAAAGGCACTATGATCCGATGAAAAGGTTTTACACAAAAGAAATAAGCCTTTCCTACCCAATTATGGTATTTTACTAATGTGGTAACCTCAATCATTTGTTTTCCTGTTTCCAATGGCGTAATGAAAATATCGACATAAAACAATAAATGTTTATCGTCTTTTCTCATAATTGCTTCTTGCTTGTCTTCCTCTATAATAAGTTCTTCACTTTCAATAGCTTTAGTTTCTATACCGAAAGGTTTGACTAAACAGGCCCTTATTGCATACAACATTCGGAGCCAAGCGGGGTTATGAGCAAAGACTTTTAAAATAATATCTTTAGGAGACAAACGATTTTCTGTAACTTCTATGGAAAAACTGTCACTGTAATCTACGGGGAGATATTTCTCTATTTTCTTAGCCATATTGGTTATTCAATTAGGGTTATTCTACAATATGTTCAGTTTAGGTTTCGTCCGATAATAGATAAAACCATAGAAAAGGGGGCTTGAAAAATAAAAAATCAGGCAGTTTTTTTTAAGATAACCACCTGATTTTCAAAAGAGCGGTAAACGAGGCTCGAACTCGCGACCCCCAGCTTGGGAAGCTAGTGCTCTACCAACTGAGCTATTACCGCATATTTACTGCATTTCTCGACTCAAAAGCCTTATGAAATGGTGATGCAAAGGTAAACATAATTTTTATATCTCAAATAAAATCGCAGAAATTTTAATGCAAGAAAAAAGAGAAATTAAAGCCTCTTCAATTCTTTTGTTTTGATGAAAAACAACCGGATATGAAAAAACGCATATTAGTAGCCCGTATAATTAAAAATATACAGATTGGCGATAGTCGCTATAGAAAAAATTCCAGGATTTCCGGTTAATAAGATTCAGATATAAACTATTTTAGTGAATAATCTATCACTAGGTTCTAAATAGAGAATGAATATTGAATATGTGAGAACAAAGTTGCTTATATTATTTCAAATTGACAGATTTAGTTTCTAGCAAAATAAATAAGATTTAGAGACAAACTGGTACTTTATGGGCTGTTTGGTAGCTTTCTTTTAAAGGGAGAACACGCTTCTCACCGACCAACGGTTGGTTCCATTTAAAGGAACAGAGCTTTTCCTTTAAAGAAACAACTCCAATATGCATTTATATTTTGTATAATCAAGTAGTTTATATCCATTAATAACACGCTTATTGCATATACTTGCATTATTTTATGCATCATTTTTTCTATCTGATAGAAATGATACAAACGTGATTCAAAGAGAAGATGAAAAATAGAACATCTTATAAAAAAGCGTTGAAACCTTCTTTTGTTGTATTGCTATATTCTTTCTGATGAACAAACCTCTCTTTTCATCTGTTAGAATATCTCAAATTCAGATATAACCTAACCAGTATGAAAAAAAATAAGCGACTTTGTATACTATTGACTTTGTATTTTTCCATCGGTCAGATAGATGCACAGATACCATTAAGTTTCGAAGAATCACTGCATCTGTTGAATCAAGGAAATCAGAGTCTGAAAATAGCGGATAAGAGTATTGAGATTGCGAAGGCTGAACGTGATAAGTTGAATGCTTTTTGGTATCCCAGTCTTCAGTCTACAGGTGCGTTTGTACACATGTCGGAGAAGATCGAAGTTAAACAGCCTTTATCGCAGTTTACCGATCCGGCTAAAGACTTTGTACATTCCATTATTCCGGATGACCAGATCATTTCGTCTATACTGGATCAAATTGGGGCAAATACCCTTATATTTCCTTTGACTCCAAGAAATTTGACAACTGTTGATTTATCAGCCGAGTGGGTACTCTTTTCCGGTGGTAAGCGTTTTCATGCCACCAACATCGGAAGAACGATGGTTGATCTGGCACGGGAAAGTCGGGCACAGGTATCGGCCAATCAGCAAAGTTTATTGGTTGAAAGCTATTACGGGCTTCGACTGGCACAACAAATTGTGACGGTTCGTGAAGAAACCTACAACGGATTGAAGAAACATTATGAAAATGCCTTGAAGTTAGAGGCAGCAGGAATGATTGACAAAGCAGGAAGGCTTTTTGCCCAGGTAAATATGGATGAAGCCAAACGTGCATTGGAAGCTGCGCGAAAAGAAGAAACAGTAGTGCAAAGTGCCTTAAAGGTTTTGCTGAATAAAAAGGATGCAGATGCCAATATCATTCCTACCTCTCCCCTTTTTATGAATGATTCATTGCCACCTAAAATGCTATTTGATCTTTCAGTAAACAGTGGGAACTATACACTCAACCAATTACAGCTGCAGCAGCATATTGCCAAACAAGAAGTGCGGATTGCTCAAAGCGGCTATTTGCCGAATATAGCCCTTTTTGGAAAACAGACCTTGTATTCGCATGGTATTCAGAGTAATTTATTACCGCGTACCATGGTAGGCATTGGTTTTACATGGAACCTCTTTGACGGACTGGATCGTGAAAAAAGAGTGCGGCAATCGAAATTAACGGAACAAACTCTGGCTTTAGGGCAGATGAAAGCCCGTGATGATCTGGCTGTTGGGGTAGATAAGCTTTATACGCAGCTGGAAAAGGCACAGGATAATGTAAAAGCTTTAAATGCAACGATTGCCTTAAGTGAAGAATTGGTACGCATCCGAAAGAAATCATTTACAGAAGGGATGGCAACTTCTACCGAAGTTATTGATGCTGAAACCATGCTTGCCAGTGTAAAAGTGGCTCGCCTGGCAGCATATTATGAATATGATGTGGCACTAATGAATCTACTCTCGCTTTGTGGCACACCGGAACAATTTGCAAACTATCAACCTAAACCGTAACAAACAATGAAACCAACTAGTAAAACCCTATCATGGGCTTTTGTCATCATTCTTCTGGCTGTCGGTATTTTCACCGGCTTGGGAGTTATATTAATGCATAAACAGCCGCTGGTCTTGCAAGGACAAGCTGAAGCAACAGAAATCCGTATCAGTGGGAAACTTCCCGGCCGTATCGACACTTTCTTCGTTCAGGAGGGAGACTGGGTACACCGGGGAGATACTCTTGTCGTCATTAATAGCCCTGAAGTACATGCCAAGTATCAACAAGTGAATGCCTTGGAACAGGTGGCAGTACAACAGAACAAGAAAATAGATGCCGGAACCCGTCGTCAGATCGTGGCTACTGCACTGCAATTATGGAATAAAACGAAGAGCGATCTTACTCTCGCCCAGACAACTTACAACCGTATTCTTACTTTATATAAGGACAGTGTCATTACTTCTCAAAGAAAGGATGAAGTAGAAGCTATGTATAAAGCGGCTGTAGCAGCCGAACGTGCTGCCTATGAACAGTATCAGATGGCTGTAGATGGTGCACAAAAAGAAGATAAAGCGTCTGCTGCCAGCATGGTGGATGCTGCTCGAAGCACAGTGGATGAAGTCTCGGCTTTGCTGGTCGATGCTCGGTTGACCGCTCCGGAAAACGGTCAGATAGCAACAATCTTCCCTAAACGTGGAGAGTTGGTTGCACCGGGAACTCCCATTATGAATTTGGTGGTGATGGATGATATACATGTTGTTCTTAACGTGCGGGAAGATCTGATGCCGCAATTTAAAATGGACGAAACATTTGTTGCGGATGTGCCCGCTATCGGTAAAAAAAATATTGAATTCAAAATCTATTATATTAGTCCGCTAGGCAGTTTTGCTACCTGGAAATCAACCAAGCAAACCGGAAGTTATGACTTACGTACCTTTGAGATTCATGCCCGTCCAACCCAAAAGGTGGATGACTTGCGTCCCGGCATGTCCGTGTTATTGACTTTAGATTAATCGACATCAAATAAACCAGAGAATGGATGAATCACAAACATATTCCCCTTTTCGTTCCGTACTGCTCAGAGAGTGGCGGCGAATGACTTCACGGCGCCTTTATTTTGGTGTCTGCATTGTCTTGCCATTGTTCACCCTTTTCTTTATGGCTACGATCTTTGGTAACGGACAGATGGAAAACATTCCTATTGGTATTGTCGATCAGGATAATACTGCTACTTCCCGGACGATAGTCAGGAATATTTCTGCCGTACCAACTTTTAAAGTGACAAAGCATTTTGTAAATGAAGCAGCTGCCCGTGAATCTGTGCAAAAGAAAGAGATTTATGGATATCTTTCCATACCTCCCCAATTTGAACAGAATGCGATTACCGGAAAGAATGCAACACTCTCCTACTATTATCATTATGCATTAATGTCGGTAGGTGGTGAGTTGATGGCGGCATTCGAAACTTCCTTAGCTCCGGTGGCTCTTTCTCCTGTGGTGATGCAAGCGATGGCACTCGGAGTAGAACAGGATCAGATTACCACCTTTTTATTACCCGTACAGGCTAATAACCATCCGATATATAACCCTAGTCTGGATTATTCGGTATATTTAAGTCAGCCCTTTTTCTTTGTGCTGTTTCAGGTTTTGATTCTGTTGATTACCGTGTATGCGGTTGGCATTGAAATCAAGTTCCGCACAGCAGATGATTGGCTGGCGACTGCAAAAGGCAATATAGTGACAGCTGTTTTAGGTAAATTATTACCTTATACCATTATATATATACTGATAGGATGGTTGGCTAATTACGTCATGTTTGGTATTTTGCATATTCCTTTTCAGGGGAGTTGGTGGTTAATGAATATCATGACTGTGCTTTTCATCATTGCAACACAGGCTTTAGGGCTGTTTTTATTCTCGCTGTTTCCGGCAATATCGTTGGTTATAAGTGTAGTTTCTATGGTAGGTTCTCTGGGGGCTACTTTGTCCGGAGTAACCTTTCCGGTTCCCAATATGTATCCGTTGGTGAGGGATGCTTCCAATTTGTTCCCTGTCCGTCATTTTACGGAAATGATGCAAACCATGCTCTATGGAGGCGGTGGGTTTATCCATCTTTGGCCGTCGGCTGTGATACTCTGTATCTTCCCGTTGCTGGCCCTGTCGCTGCTTCCTCATTTAAAACGAGCTATAGAAAGTCATAAGTATGAAAACATTAAGTAAGTTACAACAGTTGTCATTCATCATTCGTCGTGAATTTCTAGCTATCAGTACCAGTTATGCGGTTTTACTGGTGTTGATGGGAGGAATCTTCGTTTACGGGTTGCTCTACAATTATATGTATGCACCGAATATTGTAACCGATGTACCTGTTGCCGTAGTCGACAATTCGCACAGTGAATTGAGCCGTGATTTTATCCGTTGGCTGGATGCTACTCCCCAAGCAGAGATTTTTAGTCAGGCTATGGACTATCACGAAGCAAAAGAATGGATGAAAGAAGGCAAAGTACAGGGAATACTCTACCTGCCTCATGATTTTGAGGAACGGGTGTTCCGGGGAGATGAAGCCGTATTTTCCCTTTATGCAACTACTGATGCCTTCTTGTATTTCGAAGCTTTGCAAGGTGCTTCTTCACGTGTCATGCTGGCTATTAATGATAAATACCGGCCAGATGAAGCGGTGTTTCTTCCACCACAAGGATTGCTTGCCGTAGCTATGGCGAAACCGATTAATGTGGAAGGCACTGCACTCTACAATTATACCGAAGGATATGGTTCCTATCTTATTCCGGCAGTCATGATGATTATAATTTTCCAGACCTTACTGATGGTTATTGGCATGGTGACCGGAGAAGAATACAGTAGTAAAGGAATCCGCGCATATACTCCTTTTGGGTATGGCTGGGGAGTTGCCATTCGTATAGTGGCAGGAAAAACGTCCGTGTACTGTGCTCTTTATGCCATCTTTGCCTTTTTTCTATTAGGCTTACTCCCTCACTTTTTCAGTATCCCCAATATTGGAAACGGATTGTACATCGTACTATTATTGATTCCATATTTGATGGCAACTTCTTTCCTGGGATTAGCTGCGTCCAGGTATTTTACGGATTCTGAGGCTCCCCTACTCATGATCGCTTTCTTCTCCGTAGGATTAATCTTTCTTTCCGGCGTTTCCTATCCAATGGAACTAATGCCTTGGTATTGGAAAGTGGCCCATTACATTTTCCCTGCTGCACCAGGCACACTCGCTTTTGTGAAACTGAATTCTATGGGAGCCAGTATGGCTGATATCAGACCGGAATATATAACTCTCTGGATACAGGCACTTATTTATTTTACAATAAGTATATGGGTCTATAAGAAGAAACTGGAATCAAATCTGATTAGTTAAATTAACAAAAACAAAACATGCGCTAATTATAACATATAGCAAAAGAACACTTTCAGATAAATCAACTTCGCAAAGTAAATAATCAACTTTGGAAATAAAAATGTTTCTAAATAGATGTTTTCTTGTAGAATCTCTCCTATTTCTTTGCATTTGTCATTGCTTTTGTCTAGTTTCGTTAACTGTTATGTTTATATGATCGTTAGAAGTAGTTTAAAAAACAACTGTTTATATGAAATACATTGTATATATTCTTCTCTTTTTTCCTGTTTGGGTTACAGCACAAACATACAAATATATAGGAATAGAAGATGGCTTGAGCAATCGCCGGATATTCAATATTCAGAAAGATGCTCAGGGCTATATGTGGTTCCTTACAAATGAAGGGATGGACCGATACAACGGTAAAGATATAAAACACTATAAATTAAATAAAGAAGGTAATACTTTAGACGCTCCCATACGTCTGGGATGGCTGTATACAGAACCGCATATAGGCATCTGGGTGATTGGCAAGCAAGGGAGAATCTTTCAATATGACGCTAATAAAGATGATTTCAGAATGGTATATAGATTACCGGATACTTCTGAAACAATTAGCTGTGGTTATTTGGACCGGAATAATAATATTTGGTTATGTCGCAAGGATACTGTATTGCTTTATAATATTAAAGATGCTCGTATCTTCCAATTCCCTAATGTGCTTCACAGTAGTATCACGGCAATAGAGCAAATAGATGAGCACCATTTCTTTATAGCAACGGAGGCAGGCGTACGATATGTCAAACAGGAAAATAATGTTTTAGAGATTATACCTGTTGAAACATTAGACTATTTCCATGCTCAGGTGAGTGAACTGTATTTTCACCAGCAATTAAAAAGACTGTTTATCGGTTCATTTGAAAGAGGACTTTTTGTGTATGATACGAATACGCAGGAAATTATACGGCCGGACGCTGACCTTAGTGACGTAAACATAGCTCGTATCAGCCCTTTGAATGAAACGGAACTGTTGATTGCAACCGAAGGGATGGGAGTATATAAAGTTGATGTAAACACGTGTAAACTGGAACATTACATTGTAGCCAACTATCAGAGTTATAATGAAATGAACGGAAATAACATCAATGATGTCTTTGTAGATGAAGAAAAGCGAATATGGCTCGCCAATTATCCTACCGGGATCACAATAATGGATAACCGCTATGAAAATTATCATTGGATGAAACATTCCATGGGTAATCACCAATCGCTAATCAACGATCAGGTACATGCGGTTATTGAAGACGAGGATGGCGATTTATGGTTTGGAACCAGTAATGGTATTAGTCTTTATCAGTCAAAAACTGGTAAATGGCACTCGTTCCTAAGTTCTTTTGACCAACAGATAAAAGATAAAAACCATATCTTTATTACTTTATGTGAAGTATCTCCCGGTATTATATGGGCAGGGGGATTTACTTCTGGCATTTATAAAATAAACAAGAATACATTGTCGGTTGAATACTTCTCTCCTTACCTGCTTTCTCACGTCAATATGCGCCCGGATAAGTATATTCGTGATATAGTTAAGGATTCGAGAGGATATATCTGGTCGGGAGGGTACTATAATCTAAAATGTTTTAATCTGGCGACTAACAGTGTTCGTTTATATCCGGGGTTGAATTCTATCACATCGATTGTTGAAAAAGACAAAGACAATATGTGGATCGGAACCGTTGGAGGATTGTATTTATTAAATCGAAATACCGGTGAATATCAGTTTATTGAAATGGAAATAGGAGCTGCTTATATCAATACGCTTTATCAGGCAGATGATGGCTTGCTATATATCGGAACAAATGGTGTGGGAGTATTTGTGTACAATCATCAAAATAAAACATTCAAGCACTATTTTTCTGATAATTCTGCCCTGGTTTCAAACAGGATATTTACAATACTGCCGGAAGTGAACGGGCGTATAATGATGAGTACAGAGAATGGAATTACCTGTTTTCATACTAAAGAGAAGATATTCACTAACTGGACTAGAGGAGAAGGATTGTTACCTGCCTATTTTAATGCATCTGCAGGAGCAGTGCGTAAAAATAAAGGCTTTGTATTTGGAAGTGCGGATGGAGCGATTGAATTTCCGGAGGATGTAAAGTTTCCAAAGTATAAGTTTTCCAGACTGATATTCAGTAACTTTTATCTTTCATATCAACCTGTTTATCCGGGTGTTGAGTACTCTCCTTTACAGAAAAGTATTGATGAAACGGATGTATTGGAACTCAAATATGATGAGAATACGTTTTCATTCGAAGTCTCTACAATCAACTATGATTCTCCAGAGAATGCATTATACTCTTGGAGACTGGAAGGATTTTATGAGAAATGGACACAACCGGGAACTAATAATTTGATTCGTTTCACCAATTTACCTCCAGGTAAATATACCCTTCATGTACGTGCAGTATCCAGAGAAGAACATGATGTTGTCTTTCAGGAACGTAGTATGAAAATCATCATCACACAACCTTTCTGGTCGAGTTGGTGGGCTATTTTATGCTATATCTTGTTTGTGATCGGAGGATTTTATTTCATTCTACGTGTGATAAATCTAAGAAAACAAAAAAATATATCTGATGAAAAAACACAGTTTTTCATTAATACAGCTCATGATATACGTACTCCGTTAACTTTGATAAAAGCACCTTTGGAGGAATTGCTGGAAGAAGAGAATCTTACCGACAACGGGATAACCCGTACGAACATTGCATTGAGGAATGTGGAAGTTCTTCTGCGACTGGTCAGCAATCTGATTAATTTTGAACGAACTGATGTATATTCCTCTAAAATGAGTGTTTCTGAGTATGAGCTGAATACTTATATGAATGAAATATATGATACATTCTCTTCTTATGCAGCCATTAAGCGCATTGAATATACATACGAGAGTACTTTCAGCTATATGAATGTATCGTTTGATAAGGAGAAGATGGATTCTATTTTGAAGAATATAATATCGAACTCGCTAAAATATACTCCGGAAAGTGGAAAGGTCAGCATTTCTGTATCTGATACGAACGATTCATGGAAAGTGATTATCAAGGATACAGGTATCGGTATTCCTGCCAGTGAACAAAGTAAGTTGTTCAAGCTACATTTTCGTGCGAGCAATGCCATTAACTCCAAAGTGACAGGTAGTGGTATAGGATTAATGCTGGTGGGAAAACTGGTCAGCCTTCATGGTGGTAAGATTAGTGTAGAGAGTGTTGAACATCAAGGCACGACAATCAAAATAGTCTTTCCGAAAAGCAATAAGAACTTTCAAAATACCGGTGAGGAAGCACCCTCTAAATTTGAAGCGTTGGCTCCTGTCCTACCTACCCCCAATGTACCTGCAAAAGCAACTGCTACCATAGATAATCCAAATTCACGACGGATTCTGGTTGTAGAAGACAATGATGAGTTACGTTCTTATCTGGTCAGTTCATTATCTTCTATATATAATGTACAAGCTTGTGCCAATGGAAAGGAAGCATTGATTATTATAAAAGAGTTTTGGCCGGAACTGGTACTTTCTGATATTATGATGCCGGAGATGGGAGGAGACGAATTGTGTGTCGCTATCAAAAGTGATATTGAGACTTCACATATTCCTGTATTGTTGCTCACAGCTTTAGGAGATGAAAATAATATTCTTGACGGTTTGTCCATTGGTGCGGACGAATACCTCATCAAACCTTTCAGCGTGAAAATTCTGCGGGCAAATATTGCTAACTTACTGGCAAACCGGGAACTGTTGCGCATGAGATATGCCAATCTGGATATAGAAAAAACGATGGTTCCGTCTGCAAACGGCACTAACAGCCTTGATTGGAAGTTTATATCAAATGTAAAGAAAATCGTGGATGAGAATATAAACAACCCTGAATTTTCCGTTAATGTGCTCTGTGAATCAAGTGGCATGAGCCGTACCAGTTTCTATTGTAAATTGAAAGCATTGACGGGACAGTCTCCGACAGAGTTTATTCGGGGGATGCGTTTGAAACGTGCTACCGAGTTATTGAAAGAGGGTGAATATGCTATTAATGAGATTTCAGACATGGTTGGATTCTCTGAAACTAAATATTTTCGGGAAGTATTCAAAAAATACTATAAGATGAGTCCGAGCAGGTATGCTAAAGAAGGAGGCAATCCCTCTGCTGAACTGGAAGATGACGAAGAAGATTGATAAATAAAAAGCGAATAGATACGTTGTATTTAAAAAAGTTCTCCTCTGTTATAGATACCCATAACAGAGGAGAACTTTCTTTTTCAAGGCTTATAACTCTTTTCAGGGAAAAGCGGTTATTGATAAGGAAGTTATTTGCGAATCAAATATCTAATGAATAAATAACCTCCGAATACTTGCAGGCACATTCCGGGAATTCCAATGCGGAAATCCTGAATGGCATTGTAGAAATTTCCTATATACATCCACTCTCCCAATGTCCCTACAACTTGATAGGTAAGTACTACGCCAACCAATACCGGGATGGAGATACGTCCGAAACGTTGTGCGGCCCAACCGGCAGCAATGGCGAGCAATACGGACTTTAATAAAATAGCAGGCAGCACCACCGGCATCGGCATACCAAAAAGTGAGGAGTTGATAATAGGGGAAAGAACAGCAGTCAGCAGACCGACTTTCCATCCGTACTTATAAGCTCCGATCAGTGTGAAGAAATAGATAGGCAGCCAGGTTATTCCTCCTTGCGGTATGAGATGAAAAAATTGGGGAAAAAGGATGTTGCCAACGATGAATAACGAGGCTGCCAGATAAGTTCTCACATTGCCGTAATTCAGCGAATAGAGTTTTACAGTAGTTGATTCCATATCATTTTATTATTTAAAAGTTCAAATTAATACCACCCATAAACGTAGCTTTGGGCATGGGATAACCTGCATTTATTTCATAACGCTGTGCCAGCAGGTTCTCTCCTTTTATGAAGAGGTTAGCGAAACGGCAGACACGATAATTCCCACGAAAATTCCATAAAACAAAATGATCCTGTTGCTCGCTACCCTTTACAACAGAAGTATAAAGTCCTTTCACATATTGTACTCCAGTCGATATACTCCAACGTCCGGAAGTATAGTCCGCCCCTGCATACAATTTATGTTCGGGGGCAGCAAGAACGGGATTCTCCATGTGCAACCAGCTATAATTGGCGTTCACATTCCAATGTGAATTGATGTGGTAGCCTATATTCGTTTCAACTCCCCAATTCTCTATCTCTCCGGAATTGATATTCAATGGAGGAAAGAGTCCGTTTGACATAATCAGATTGTCGCCATTGATATAGTAAAGGCTGATTCCATAGGACAATACCCCTTCCAGCAGACGTTGTGAATAGGAAAGTTCATAGTTGATTAGTTTTTCCGGTTTCAATTCCGGGTTGGCAGGAGGAAACATATACATCTCACGAATGGTTGGATTACGGTATCCTTTGCTGACCATTGCTTTAAGTTCTGCATTCTTGGGTAAATGAAAAGCCAGTCCGCCTTGTGGAATCCATTCTGTACCTACGTGTGAATGGTGGTCTACACGAATACCTGCGTCCAGTGAGAACCAACTGCTGATATCCTGACGGAAATCAACGTATCCGGCAAACTCATCCATTTGCTTGTCTACTCCTGGAGTATGTTCACCCGTAGCCAGTACTTTGTTCCATGATTCACCTCCGAAGTGTTGATAATCAAATCCTACGGTCAAACGATTACCGGTAAAGAAAGTGGCACTCTGATACCATGATACACCCAGCATTTTGTCTTTAGAGTTGAAATGTGATTTTTGCGGTTCTTTTCCTATCTGATAGCCATCATTGATTTTATGTCGTCCCCAGTTATAGAAAAAGCTCAAACCTCCTGAAGTCTTTTCATAATGATTTTCCAAAGCGAACGATGTCATTCCACGAGTGATACGAGAATCGTTGTCAATCAGTGGTACTTGGATAGTCCCCGGATTGGAAGCATTAAAATGGGTTACATTCACATCTCCCCATACTTTCCAGAAAGAACTGATATCATAACCTAACTTTGCGTATCCACCATATTGCTCGAATCCCATATCGGGACGATGTCCATCTGTACGATTATATGATCCGGTTACGACGCTACTGAAACGTCCCTTCTTGACACGGTTGGAAAATTCAGTCTGCAACGTGTTATATGAACCGTACCCAACTTGCATATTCGTCTTCACACCTTCTTCCTGTTGCCGACGGGTAACAATATTAATCACACCACCCATGGCATTCGAACCATAAAGTACAGATGCAGGACCACGTAAAACTTCCACTTTCTCTGCCATCATAGATTGATAAGCATCCGCTATCGGATGTCCCATCAACCCCATGTACTGGGGATGACCGTCAATCAGTACCAATAATCCCGCTGTCGGACTACCACCGATACCACGCAAGCTCATGCCACCTGCAGCTCCGGTAGATACGCCATATCCCATGATGCCACGACTGGTAGTGAATAATCCCGGTACCTGCTCCGTTAACAACGGCAAAAGAGAAGGCTCATATCTTTTCTCAATTTGTTGCCTGCCGACTACGGAAATGGTCATCGGAAGATGACGCACATCGGTTTCATTACGTGTTCCGGTGACTACGACTTCATCAATCATATAATTTCTTCCGGCCTGTATGCTATCCTTTTTAGTCTGTGCCATTCCCGAGAGGGAAAGCAAGCTACCGAACAGGAATAAACAGGCTGTATTTCTTTTCATACTTTATTTCGTGTTTCAAGTTTCTTCTTTTTACTTCTTATTTCTGATCTTTTCCAGAAAATCGCGGATCAGTGGTAATATTTCTTCTGCTGATTCCACTTCGCTGCACATTGTCTCTACAGGACATCCTTCTGTATGGTTACGGTTCCAGATAAAAGGTACTTCCTCTGTAAAATCAACTTTTATATCTGATTTCTGAAGCAACTCCAGAGCTTTGGTACTGATAATATCAGTATATAACTCTTTGATACCTCCCAGAATCATCAGGGCGGCAGCTCCCTTTCCAACCACCTTATCAGCAATCGAGGCTCCTTTAAGAAACTCCGGTTCCTGAGTCAGTAAATCATAGATATCAGCCACACCGCGTTGAGTGAAAGTGCGGATTTCTCCTTTGTTGGCAATAGTACAGGAATATCCTCCCGTATGTAGTAAATTGATTAATTCTTCCATCTTTTTTTTATAAAGTACCTTGTTTCAATTGTTCTACGAACTGATCTATCCGATGCAGCTCTTTCGGAATATCAATGTTCTGCGGACAGTGTGCCACACACTGGTTACAACCGATGCAATGGCTTGCCTGACGAAGTTTAGGCACGCTGCGGTCATATCCGACAAGAAAAGCGCGTCGGGCTTTCGCATAATTTTCATCCTGTCCGCTTCTGGCGACATTACCTTCATTGACACAACGGTTGTAATGTAACAACACAGCAGGTATATCCAACCCATACGGACATGGCATACAATATTTGCAGTCGTTGCAAGGGATCGTTGGATATTTCAACATTAATTGTGCCGTTTCTTCGAGAAACTCTTTTTCTTCATCTGTCAACGGTTCCAAAGGAGAATAAGTGCGGAGATTATCTTGCAGATGTTCCATATAAGTCATGCCACTTAACACAGTCAGAATGTCCGGAAATGAACCGGCAAAACGGAAAGCCCAGGAAGCGACACTACTTTCCGGACGGCGTTGTTTGAGCCGTGCCACCAGGTTGTCATTCAATTTAGACAAACGACCTCCTAAAAGCGGTTCCATGATGATAGATGGAATTCCTCGTTTATGCAGTTCTCCATACAGATATTCAGCATCCGTATTCCGGGTATTGGTTTCTTTGGCATGTTTCCAGTCTACATAGTTCAATTGTATCTGTACGAAGTCCCACTTGAATTCATCGTGCCGTGAAAGCAGATAGTCATACACTTCGATATCCCCGTGATAGGAGAATCCCAAATTGCGGATACGTCCTGCCTCCCGTTCTTTCACCAGAAAGTCAAGCATTCCGTTATCCAGGTAGCGTCCTTTAAGGGCTTCCATTCCTCCCATGCCGATGCCGTGAAGCAGCATATAATCAATGTAATCTACCTGCAGGTCTGCAAACGATTTGTGGTACATCTTGAGCGATGCTTCACGAGACCATGTATCGGGAGAGAAATTGGATAACTTGGTGGCGATATAATATTTGTCACGGGGATGACGGCTCAATGCAATACCCGTTGCCTTTTCGGAAAAGCCCTGTACGTATGCCGGAGATGTATCGAAATAGTTTACTCCGTGAGCGATTGCGTAATCAATCAGTCCATTCACGGCATCTTGGTCGATTACTTCACCATTACCGTTGGGAGCAGTTTTAAGAGGCCAACGCATACAACCATATCCCAAGAGTGAAACACGGTCACCGGTAGTCGGAGACGTGCGGTAAGTCATTTTATCGGTAGGCACCTCTCCTTCTCCTGTTGCGCTGCTTGAAGAGGAAGTACCTTTTGAAGAGCATCCGTATAATAGCCCTGTCGACGTGGCTGCACTAATACCTACAATCTTAATGAAATCTCTTCTATTTATATCTTTCTTATTTTTATCTTCCATAATCTTATACTGATTTAGATCAAATAATTCTATGCATCTGATGTCCGCTCACATAAATGGCACTGAAAGGACGGGACGGACAAAGGTTCTCACACGCTCCACAACCGATACATTTTTCTACATTTACTACCGGAATCTTTGGAGAATCTGTTTTTTCAGGATCGGAAGCTACCATCTGTATGGCACCTGTCGGACAATGGCGGGCACAGTTGCCACATTCCATTCCATCTGTCAAAGGTACACAGTTCTCTTTAATCCATACGGCATGTCCGATCTGAATAGCTGATTTCTCGGCAAGACTGGTGAGATGAATAGCGCCGGCGGGACAAACTTCCGAACATTTAGTACATTCGGGACGGCAATACCCACGTTCGTATGACATTTCCGGTTGCATCAATGTCAATAGGTTGTCCGATGGGCGCAATACCTGGTTGGGACAAACAGAGACACATAATTGGCAGGCTGTGCAATGTTGAGTGAAATTGCGTGCGCTTAATGCACCGGGAGGATAGATAGGATTTTCTCTTTGGGGAATCTTTTTATCTTCGATAGTAGCCAATCCTCCATCTACTTTTTTCTCTTGTGCTTTCAGTACAGAAGTTGTTGCAAAAATGGCCGATGCTGAAAGGAAGCTACGACGGGCATTGTCTACCTGTTCAGTAGTGACAGACTTTACTTTCGTATCTTCGCTCGTAGCTGTTTCGTTCTTAGGTTTCCGTCTTGTGTATGTAATGGCTCCATGCTTACACTTTCCGATGCAATCCATACAAGTTACACAACGGCTATAATCTATTTCATGAGCTTTCGGATTAATACACGATGCTTTGCAATTGCGGGCACACAAACCGCAACTATTACATTTGGAAGTATCAATTACCGGTTTGAATATCGCATATTTGGATATAAACCCTAATACAGTGCCTACGGGCAGATCGTATTACAATAGGTTCGTCCGTTGCGCCACGCCAGAATGAAAAGAACAACAAGGGTAACAATGGCAATCAGCATCGTCGAAAGACTCTTCATCCATACATCTACCTCATAAAAAGCATAACTATCCACTCGTTCGGCGAAGTACGCCAACAGGTTGTTTCCCCATTGCCAGACCGGTGCAAAAAGACTGGAAGCTATCCGGCCATAAGCACTATACGGTGCCAGCAAGATAGCCAAAGAGTTCAATCCTGCAACCATCATAATAATGAATACTCCTAAAACGCCATACCGCAACCATTTCATTGCTGGTGAATAACGGAACCGGTTTTTCTTTTGTTTGCCGGATACCCACGAAACAATGTCCTGAAACACTCCCAACGGACAAATAACAGAGCAGTAGATACGTCCGAACAGGAATGTAAGTACAACTAAAAACAATACGACACCTATGTTCAAGGCTAATAAAGCCGGCAGAAATTGAATTTTCGCCAACCATCCGAACCATGTGTGCAATGTACCCGTGAAGTCGAGAAAGAGCAGGGTAATAAGTGTAAAGCACACAATGGCGGTTGTAAGTCTGATAGTACGTAGCATAAACTAATTAATTTTCAATTTATAGTAGTTATATCTAAATGTCTAAAACTGTCAGGATTGAACCATCTATATTTCAACTTTGCAAAGTTAATCAGGGAAATTTGTTTTTCAACTATACAAATTACAGAATGTTTTACCAATTTCACTGATAACAGACGGGAAAACCTTTAGCCGATTGGGTAAAGCACTATTTTTCTAATGCCACGACCTCTCCAATCTCCGGAATCAATACATTCAGAGAATCTTTATTCTTCATCTCTTCTGCATTTTTGAGAGGTTCATCCCAACGATGTTTGGCCAACGCATATTTAGAATGATGTACGGTCAGAACTCTTTTCGCTTTTAAATCTCTGGCCGTCTGTGCCATATATTGGGGCATCAGATGAATTAAGCTCCACTCTTCGTTGTATTGCCCGTTTTCAAGAATTGCGAGGTCGATGCCGGGGAACCGGTTGCCTATTTCTGCATAATGCGTATCATATCCTCCGTCTCCGCCAATGTATATCTTTTGTGAAGGAGCTTCTAGCAGGAAAGAAGCCCAAAGTGACTGGTTGGCAGTAAGTCTGCGACCGGAGAAATGACGGGCAGGCAAACAATGTATCATAAAGCCCGGAGCGAGGTTTGCGTCTTCATTCCAGTCAAGTTCTATCAGACGCTCTTTATCAAATCCCCAATATTCGAAATGTTCGCCAACACCCAACGGACAAATCACTGCTCCAATCCGGTCTTTTAATTTTTTGACTGTGTTGTAATCCAAATGATCCCAATGATCGTGACTAATCACGAGATAATCAATGTCCGGCATATCATCCGGTGTATAAAGTTCCGTACCTTTGAATGGCTTGTTGACAAAAGATACGGGAGAAGCCATACAAAATACCGGGTCAACCAATATTCGCTTTCCTCCCGTTTGAATCAGGTAAGATGAATGTCCGAACCATACCAATATTTCTTCATTACGGCCAATCTTGCGTAAATCTGTTTTTATTGCTTTGACAGCCTGTTCGGGGCGCAAACCGTCTATCTTTCTGAAAATGAACTCCCAGATTCCGCTAAAACGTCCCCTGTCGGAAGTCATCAATAGAGTTTCATGCTGATTTTTAAATTCTCCGTTTCTGTAATTAGGAGATTTCATGACTCTTTCCAGCCGTTCCCCACGGGGAGTTCTGCCGAAACTGGCTTGATTGATAAAAACAATGACTGACACCGCCAGCAATGCTATTACAGCTAATATACATCCTACAATCATACGTGCTTTGAATTTCTTGAATATGATACGCATATAATTCATAACTAAATTATTTCACGCAGCAAATATACAGGTATTCAGAGAGCTTGTTAGTATATATATTACAGATTGTTATACCATAATTACTGAAAGCAGTTGCCTGTTGGGTGTCAGTCTATTGTGTGAACAAACCCTTTTCTTGTTCAGTTATTTAGAAATAAATTTTGTAGCTGATGTTCGGAATCAGACCCGCTCCGTCTTTTTCTTCTACTACACTCGTTCTTTCATTGTATTGATAGAAATGCATTCCGGTGCGCATACCCACATTCAGTATTTTCAGAGAAAACTCGTGGGATACTCTTTTCTTATTGATCCGGAAGCTGATCGAAACATCACCGTTTATAGATGGATTGAATCGTTTAGTATATGCTTTGCTCTCGTCAAAAACGATGTCTTTTTCTTCCTGACTTTTTTCTTCATCCACAGGTGTATAGCGTCCTCCTCCCTGAAAGAACAGACGGCCGTTTACACTTAATACATTCTGTTTGAGTCTGCCAACCATCCATTCTTTTCCGGCGAGCAGGTTCACTAAAAAACTTTTATCCAGTCTCGTATTTCGCCAGATACGGTCTCCTCCCCTATATTTCGATTTGAATAATGAAGCTGTAATCATATAGTAGAAGCCGTTTTTCATGTATTGTTCCAGTGTTATATCTATTCCATAGTTTTTGGCTATTCCGGTGTTTGTCAATATGCGGTCTAAATAGAATTCTTCATAATTGATAATCGAAAAGGAGGAGTTTTCCTCAACCGGTATGTGGAACAAGTATTGATAATAGGGTTCTATTTTCAGATGTAGGCTCTGATTGATATTCCAGTCATAAGTGAATCCGAAATGATGTGCCTTTGAGAAGTCCAGGTACCGGTTTGATTCCTTTTTACCATTGATTATCTGTTCAACAAAGTAATAGTCGAGCCTTTCCCGGCGGCTATGCAAGCCGTAAGCTGCTGCTAAAGAATGTGCAGGATTTATTTTCCATTTAAGGGCAACTCTCGGTTCTATCGACCAGTTCTTGTTTAAAGTAAAATATTGTCCGGTAACCCCTAAACTGGTTGTCAGATTGTTGCTCAAGTTTATTACGGAACTACTATATGCCGAGAGGACTGTACTTTCTCCACTGCCTTTCGATATTTGTTCCATAGGTTTGTTTAATCCCAAATAAGGGCTGACTTTGTAATCAAGATCATATTTAAGTTCCGTAATGGTAATCCCTGTTCTGTTGGTATGCCTCGGACTGAATTTCTTATTCAGATATGAATTGAATACTAAATTCCATCTGCTATTCTGAATATCTGCTACATTAATAATAGCGTCGTCGGTATGTAAGTCCGCCAATGAACGGTCTTTGGAATAGGTAGCGGATAGAGAAGAACGGATATAAGTATTTTCATCCAGTACATATTTGTGCGCTAAGCCACCTGCCAGTTTTTCCAGTTTATTATATCCCGACGACCGGTCTCCCATCGTTTCCCATTCGGAACGTTCCAAAACATCTGCTTTATTTCTGTCTATCAATCCTAATCCCCAGATCGAAAAGGTTCCAGCTTTACGTGTGGGAAAATTTAGTTTGAAGGCTAAATCCTGATATTTCAGGTTGATGTCATTACCCGATGCCAGTGAAGTAGTAGAAAAGCGGTAATTAATCAGGTAGGAACTTCCCCGCTTTTTATTGATAGGTCCTTCCGAGGCCAAATCTATCCCCATGAGCCCGACTTGAAAAGCGTGTTCGTACTTCTGATTATTACCATTTCGCAGATGCATATCGAAAACTCCTGATAAGGCATTGCTGTATTCCGCCGGGAAAGCTCCGTTGTAGAAATCGGAGTTGCCGATGACTTGCGTACTCAAAGCGGACAGGAATCCTCCTCCCAAGCCTGATAAATCAGCAAAGTGAGTAGGATTAGGTATTTCAATTCCCTCCAGTCTCCATTGTGTAAATTGCGGGGCATTTCCCCGGATGGCAACCGCATTAGTACCGACATCTCCTGCTACACCTGCAAATGCAGAACTTAACCGTGCAGGATCGTCAAAACCATTGGCAAATCGGGACGCTTCTTCAATACTAATCATACGTCCTCCTGTGATAGCCATTGGGTTGATAGTCCGGTCTTTTTTTATTTCCGGCTTGACAAGTACTTCAGCCAAATCTTGTACATTCTCATCCATAGGAATCTCTACAAATACTTCTTTGGATGAAGTGACAGATACTTCGCTGATGATACTTGGGCGATACCCCATAAAAGATGCCTGAATATTATAACGACCCACCGGGATATTATTAATCCGGAAATTTCCCCGTCCGTCAGTCGAACCTCCCCGTGAGGGATCTTCTATTATACAGACAGAGGCATATTCTATGGGTGTATTGGTTTTGGAATCAACAACGATTCCTCTTATGGTTTGAGTCAGTTTTTGTGTATCATTGCTAGTAGTCTTTTGTTTGATATCCTGCAAAGAAATTATAATATGATATCCTTTTATCTTATATACATATCCGGTTTCCTTCAATAGTTGAGCCATAGCTTTGTCAATGGTTACATTTTTGAATGATAAAGAGTGCTTCTTTTCGATATTCAGGTTCGATTGTTCATAAGCGATGCTATATCCGGTTTGTGTTTCAATTTGTGCAAAAGCCTCTTTTAATGAGATATTTTTATTTTGTATGGTAATCTTTTTATCTTTATTCTGTGCAATAGTTGTAAGAGATAGAAAAGTAAAAAATAAAAAAATGGCGAGCTTACCTGCCTGTTTATTTGTATTTATTCGATTCATTATTCTATATTTGTATGTTGATACTTCATTTTACGTCACTTGTTGAATGAGGGTAGACATTTCAGAACTGGGAAGAGGGTCTCAAGCTGCTTCCCGGTTCTTTTTATTCATAGGCTGTTTCTTTTTATTGTCGGGTTAATACTATTTTCTTTTCATATTGCTGATAATCAAAGCCGATGATATCTTTCAATATATTTAGTATTTCATTCAGACTTTCATCTTTCAGAAATTTAACCGTATATCGTTTGGATGCGGGGATAATTGCTGTATTATCAATAGTGGTGTTATAGTGCCTTTCCAAGGTTCGGAATATTTCTCCGGCGCTGGCATTGGTAAATACTAGTTTTCCCGCCATCCAACAATTTGTATCATTCGTATCTATCACTGATATGTGAATATCTGATGATTTTTTGTCGTATGTAAGCTGCTCATCGGGCTTTAGTATATGGGGAGGTTGAGACCGGACACTCACTTCCACTTTACCGCTAGTCAATGTAGTCGTTATTTTCTCATCATTAGGATAGGCTTTCACATTGAACCTGGTTCCAAGAACTTTCACAGAGAGTTGGGAGGTTTCTACAATAAAAGGACTTGCAGTATCTTTTTTGACAGAGAAATAAGCTTCACCGTTGAGAATGACCTGACGTTTATCTTTGGCAAAAGTCTCCGGGTATAAAATGGAACTTCCCGCATTCAACCATACTTCCGAACTGTCCGGCAAGATTAGACGCTTCTGTTCTCCATAGGCAACAGATACCTCTATCATTTCGTTTCGGGGAGAAAGATAGTAGAACATTCCTCCTGCCAATAAAAACAAAGGAACAATAACGGCGGCAACACGGGCAAACTTCTGATAAGAAGCTACGTTGGTCAGATGCTCCTTATTATATCCTGTTCTTAAGTTTACCCGTTCCAATGAGACATAAGTGCTCGAATCGGCTTCTACGTCCAATTCATTCCAATAATCCAATGAAGCTTTTGCTTTCGCCTGCTGATTTTGGTCTTTAATGATCCACTTCTGCACTTTCTCTTCCGTTTCGGATGGAAAGCGTGCGGAGAGGAACATTTTGATGATTTTACTGATATTACTTTTCTTCATTTTTGCTGCACTTTACTATATATACAGTTTAGTGGCAAAAAGCTCAATAAGAAAGTGGAAGTTTTTTTTATAAAGCAGAATGAAAAAAAATATAATGCTATAATAGTGATACCAGGAAACATGAAATAACCTTCCGTATTTCTTTCAAAGCAAGACTTAGCTGGCTTTCAACATTTCTTTTGGTAGTATTCAGGCGTTCGGCAATTTCGGCATTGGATAATCCTTCGTTACGACTCAATGTATAAATCATTCTCCGTTGTTCGGGCATTCCTCCGACAAGTTCGTCAATCAGCATTTCCAATTCCTTGGCAATAAGGTCTTCTTCGGAAGTAGAGCTATATCCTGTTTCTTGATTATTGTTCAGATAGGCATCACACACATATTTATGTTTCAGAAAGTTGATTGCTGCATTTCTTGCAATGGTGTGCAAATAAGAATTGAATGATCTGGACGTATCAATCGAATGACGGTTGATCCAAAGATTGACAAATAAATCCTCTGTCAGCTCTTCCGCATCAGGTTCTGATTTTATATATCCGTCAATGAATGTTTTGGTTTTGTTGTAGTATGCTATAAAAATAGTCTCAAAGGCCTTGTGATTCCCATCCTGAAAGGCCTCCAGCGTTTTTATATCAATGTTGTTATTCATACTATCTCCCAATTTTCATTTCATTAGGACAAAAGAAGCAATAATTTATTTTAGATAGATGGTCTTTTTTGAAATATTAATGATATTAGAAAGATTTATTCTATTTTCAAGATTCTCTTCATCTCCGGACGAAAGCTATCACCCCAGATTTCCAGTTGCTCAATCAGAGGAATCAGCGTCTTTCCCAATTCGGTGATAGCATATTCCGAATGGGGAGGAAGCTCCATGAATATCTTTTTGCTGATAATGCCGTGCATCTCCAATTCTTTCAGTTGTTGATTGATGACCCGGGGACTTGCCTCGGTAAATAAACGATGCAGCTCGCTGGGACGTTTCGGACCAGTGCATAATTCCTGAATGATGCAACTTTTCCATTTTCCCCCGATCACTTCCATCGTAATCTTTATCCCACAATCAATATCAAAAGGAATTTTCTTCTTATACATAGTTTTCTGCTTTTCTGCAAAAATAAGGATATCACTACAAAAACAAAAATAATAATCCCCAAATGTAGTATAGGGCTAAATTTATCAGTATATGAATAATTCGTCCCTACTTGCCGATGTTTCAGGTATTCCCTACTTTTGCTTCAAAAAGATGAGAAAGTATTTATTATCACTTGCATTAGTCGTTGGAGTCGTTTCAATGAATGCACAAGAAAAAGTAACAAACAATGTAAATATGGAAAATAAAAAATCAACTCTTCGTTTTATCTATCCTCAATGGCAAGGAGGAATTGTAGATCATTGGATGCCTGATATTCCGGCGGAAGATTCATCCAGAGGCTACTATCTGGGAGCACAGTTATTGAACTATTTAGCCCCACAGACCGGTCAGAATACGGTCGAAGTTCCGGTTTCACTGGATATAAATGACAGAGCGACGGAAAAAGGTATCAGTGCACGCAGTGTCATACTGAAACAAACTAAAGCTGCGCTTGATCTGCTTAAAGAGAATCATCCGGATCGGATTGTCACTTTAGGAGGAGAATGTTCCGTTAGTGTTGTTCCGTTTACTTATTTAATCAATAGATACCCGGATGATGTAGCTATCGTCTGGATAGACGCACATCCCGACATCAATCTGCCTTATGATGAATATAAGGGTTATCATGCAATGGCACTAACAGCTTGTTTGGGAATGGGAGATGAAGAAATAATGGAATTACTTCCGGGAAAAACGGATGCTTCCAAAGCCCTGATTGTCGGACTCCGCTCATGGGATGAGGGTATGCAGGAACGACAAAGAAAGCTGGGAATTAAAGGATTATCTCCACAGGAAGTTGCCAATGATCGTACAAAGATTATGGAATGGCTGAAAAGTACCGGGGTTTCGAAGGTGGTTATACATTTCGATATGGATGTATTGGACCCGGCAGAGATAATCGCTGCCGTAGGCGTTGAGCCTAACGGCATGAAGATTGAAGAAGTAGTTCGTATCATTAATGATATATCCTCCGAATATGATCTGGTAGGACTTACAGTTGCCGAACCTATGCCACGAGTGGCAATCAAACTTAGAAATATGCTCAATCAGTTACCTCTATTGAAAGATTAAATCCCCTTTGACGAGGACGGTAAAGAATACCGAATACATTCAGTAGATACCCCAATAAACACAATAATGGGGCAATACGTATGCGTGTTCCACTAAATATATCGGGATTATAGGCGGCAAGGGTACTCCCCTCGCCGCTCATTAATATATATCCTATGATAATCAATATAGAGCCAATAATTAAGATGACGTAATTTCTTTTGCCCAATACTGTTTTTATTTCTTCTTCTCTTATTCTTTTCGATTTCATATTCTTTGAGTTTAGTTGTGATAATTCATTAGTTGAGTAAAGCGCATATATTTCTTTTCAAATTGCTGATTACTCTGTTCATATCTCTCTTTATCCATACTCTTCAGTAATTCATTACACTGATTCCATTGCCAGAACCTATACAAACAATCCTGTTGAACCATCCCTATCCGGTTATCTCCCAATGAGAAAGCCCAGTCGATATAATTTTCCGATTCTGCTATCAGATGATTCAATAGATCGGTCGCTTTCTGCGTTTCTCCTATGGAAGCATAAGCGGTGGCTATATCATACGAACCACTCTCGTATACTTCAGGAACATTATATGCCGGAATAGCTTGCCCAGCATATTCCAATACTTTTCTGGCACGGATGTCGTCTCCTTGTTTCACCAATTCTTTAGCCAGTTGCGCAAAGAGCCTTCGATGAGAATAACAGATGCGCAGGGTTGTTTCGTCCAGATAAAGTCCGGGAGTATCCAATCCACCGTATTTATATCTGTTCATCACATTCTCGTAGAGCTTCTCCGTATCTATGGCATATCCATTGCCTTCTTCCACGTCTCCCCATTCTTTATAGTTGAAAGGAGTAAACCGGAATGCTAACCCTTCCTGAACAAAGTAGTCATCAAATTTCAGTTTACTGGAGTTGCCTACCGAGATAGCCATGTACAGGGGACGTTCCCAGTTACAGTTAGCCAGGATCTCGAGCATGAGTAAGTCCACTTTAGTCAACAGACGTATATTTTTTAGAGAAATAGACAGTTTATCCGGTATTGCATCTCTTAGTTCTTCCCCTTTTAAATGACGAATGGCTTCAGGCAACATCATTCCAGAACGGAGTACTGCATCCTTATCAATATAAATATTTATAGTATCGGTAGGTATCACATGGAATTCCTGTTTCTCTGCGAACACCCAATATTTCAGGATATTCTTTATTTCATACGGATCATTTCCAAAACTATCACGGGCTTCTTCGGGATGTTTCTGATACAATGCTTCTATCTGTTTCTTCAATTCCGGACGAACAGCCACATATTCGTTCTTCCCTTCCTGGTATTGATTTTGATCCCAACTGATCGGCAGTCCGGGAGCATCGTACAGAGGACATTGTTGCTGATAAATGTACCAGTCGGTCTGCGCATAACTTAAATTGCAGATACGTACATCTCTGCGTACTTCTTCCGTATCCTGATTATACCACAAGGGGAACGTATCATTATCCCCCTCACAGAATATGATCGGATTTCCTTTGTCGGGAAGTGTCATCAGATAATTAGCACCAAAGTCACGACAGGTATACCGGTTGCTTCGATCGTGGTCATCCCAAGTCTGGCTTGCCATTTGTATGGGGACAAACAGGCAAAGCAGCATAAGTAAGCCGACTGGGAGGATTTTTGCCTGTTTCCTGCGAAGCATGTCACAGCATCCGGCGGCTCCCATTCCAATCCAGATAGCGAACGCATAAAACGAACCTGCATACGCATAATCCCGTTCACGGGGTTGTCCGGGAGTCTGATTCAGATAGAGCACAATAGCCAATCCCGTCATAAAGAAAAGGAAAAATAAGACACTGAATTGCTGCTTGCCTTTTTTTCCACGTGTCCATTGCCAATAGATACCGAGTAATCCTAATAATAATGGTAAGCCATAGAACACATTGTGACCTTTGTTCTCACGCAAAGATTCCGGCAAAAGTTTTTGATCCCCCAGTCGCAGATTATCAAGCCAGGAAATTCCTGTAATCCAGTTACCATGTTCCGGTTCACCGCTTCCTTGAATATCATTCTGTCGTCCGACAAAATTCCATAAGAAATAGCGCCAGTACATGTAATTGAGTTGGTATGTGATAAAATAAGTCAGGTTCTCTTTTTGTGTAGGAGCCTCATTCGCACCTCCACCGGACCATCCTTTGTAAGAAGCGGCCGAACGATCATTCCACATTCGCGGAAATAACATATTTTGAGTGTAGCACACGTCTTCCTTATAGCGAATAATTTTATACTTGCCTTCTTTCTTATCCGGCCGATAGATGGCACTACCTTTTTCTGTCTTTACCTTGTAATAGTCTCCTTCGGGCACATACTCCGGTTCGGACGCATAGGTTCTCCCATAAAGTAAAGGAGCACTTTCATACTGTTCGCGATTCAGGTAGCTTTTGAGTGTGAAAATAGTATCCGGTGCATTCTCATTGAGCGGCGTATTAGCATTGGCACGAATGAGTATGACCGCATAGGTGGTATATCCTATGGTGAGCATGAGTAAACACCACAAACCGGTATTCACGATGCGTTTTCTGAACCGATAAATGGCTCCTATCAGTAAAAACAGGACCAAACCCAGAAAGACGATCAATCCTGACTGGAAGGGTAATCCCATCACATTGACAAAGAATAATTCGAACCATCCTCCTACATCAGCCATTCCGGGTATATAAACAAAAAGAATCAATACAATAAGAATACCGGATAATGCAATGGCCCCGATAACTCCCTTGAGTGATAGAGTCTGATATTTTTGGTAATAGAACACTAATACAATGGCAGGAATACAAAGCAGATTAAGCAAATGCACTCCGATTGAAAGCCCTATAATATAGGCTATCAGGATAATCCAGCGGTCACCGGACACAGAATCTGCTTCATCCTGCCAGCGAAGAATCATCCAAAATACCAAGGCTGTGAGGAAAGAAGAGAAGGCATATACCTCCCCCTCTACCGCACTAAACCAGAATGTATCACTGAAAGTATAAGCTAAAGCTCCCACAAAACCTGCTCCCAGAATGATAATAACATCCATAACAGATAATTTCCGTTCATCGCCCACAAGCAAGGCTCTCACTAATCGGGTAATACTCCAGAAAAGAAACAAGATACAACCGGCACTCAATAGTGCATTTAAAAAGTTGACCATTCCCGACACTTGCGAAGCATCGGAAGCAAACTGGGTAAACAGGTTGCCGACAAGCATATAGAAAGGTGCTCCCGGCGGATGCCCTACCTGTAATTTTTCAGCACAAGAAATAAATTCGGGACAATCCCAGAAACTTGCGGTTGGTTCGATGGTCATCCCATACACAAATGCTGCTATCAGAAAGACCAGCCACCCACCGAAATCATTCCATCTTTTAAATAATAAGTTGCTCATTGTTCTGTACTTTTTTATTTGCAAAGTTACAGGACATACTGCTAAAACAGGCATTTTTTACCGGACGGATACGGACGGTCGTCAATGATAATATGTTGATAATCAATAATAATAAAAGTGAAGAGATAGACAAAAACAGACAGAGGATAAATTAGGTACAAATTAATAATGGCATAGTAAAGTAAATGGCATAAAAATGACAATGTATCAAATATGAAAAAACTATTGGGATATTAGGAAAAACAAGTGCCACTCTTGTTTTTTGCTATTTAATTTCGTATCTTTAATGACTTTCATTCTTCTAAAGACAGATAATCATATTACAGAATGACAAATATCACCTTATAAAGTGACATTTGTCACCCTATAGGATGCCCATCGTCCCGTTATAACGGGACAACTACCCGACTGCATAAAAGATTACTAATTTCTGTACCAAAAAACATTAATCTCTGCAACGAAAAGCCTTAAATGTAGTAAGGAGATAATGAATCATTACCAGATAATAATTAATTTCTTGCACAAAATGAAAGATCCCCCAATGATTTCACAATATCTTCCAGTGACTCTTTAGAATTTGCCAACATCAGTTTCTCCGTTTTTATTCTGGAGATTCTCCGGGTCAGCGTCTCTGTAGTCAGTTTCATTAAATCAGCAAAGCAAGCCGGTTGAACTCCTTCCCGTAGAAAAGCACATACCCTTAAATCTTCTTCTGTGAGTTTTGGACTTATCTCTTTCAATTTAGAAACAAGTCCATAAACATTCTCTTGAAGTCGCAGCAACTCTGTCCAGTCTTTCTCGGAGAAAGAAGGGATTTTAGAAGACAAAACATTCCGTTCCTTAAATTGCCGTACTTTTGAGACAACCGGAGAACTTTCATAGATATGTAACTGAAGAGACTGATACTTCTCTTCGAGATGATTACACCGCAACATCAGTTTATCCGATTCGACATCTTTCTTCAGTATTTCCTCTTTGAAAAGATCCAGTTGGGAAAGTGCGTGCCGGTTTTTCTTCCAGAGTAGTCCAAGCAACAAAGACATCACACCAAACATACCTAAAGCAGAAGACAGAATGACCGAGGAATCACTTTTGTTATCATTTAATATCAACTGACTGGCGTATGCCTTTCTTTCCATTTCCAGTGCTTCATCAAAGTTACCGTATTTCTGATAATAAAGACTACATCGTTTGCATATTTTTGCCAGATGATCGTATTCCTCTGTTTCTTTGGCAAGTTTGATCGCCTCTTTAAAGTGGATTTCTGCATCCTCTTTCTGTTCCAAATCACTTTCTACACAGGCAAGATAATAATATACTTTAGATTTTTGATATTCATCACCGTGTTTCTCATAATAAGATGCCGCCTGCCTAATCTGCTTATCAGAGGAATGAGGAATGTTTTTATCCTCGTTGAGCTGGGTACACAATAAATTATACTCTGCCAGTTGAGCCTCATTCATTTGGCTTGACTGAATAGTCTCAAGAATAATGGATGCTGTATCAGGGTCCTGCTCCATCAGTTGCGCAGCCTTGTCCAGCCCTTGCTTCACGCTCGTCCCTTCCGGATGGCAGGCAGCTAGTGAAAGGAGCATCATATACAATAAAATTCGAAGATTATTCATAACTCTATTTTTGTCTTTGCAAAGGATTGATTGGATTTGCAAATATAAAAAATAATCGGCATTTATGCTTCTATAAGTTACACAAAATATAGTGACGCTATCCTGTTCTTATAGTGACACTATCCTTGCTAAATGGCGTCACTATCCTGACAGGATAGCGTCACTATGTTTTTTTGACAAATATCAAGCCGATGCGGGTTATTAATTAAGAAGATAAGCCGTATCTTTGTAGCAAACAAGAAAATTATATATCATGATTAAAAACATTGTATTTGATTTTGGAGGAGTGATTGTAGATATTGATCGTGACAAAGCGGTTCAGGCATTTATCAAACTGGGACTAGCAGATGCTGATACCCGGCTGGATAAATATCACCAGACCGGCATCTTTCAAGAACTGGAAGAAGGAAAGCTAAGTGCGGATGAGTTTCGGAAACAACTGGGGGATTTATGTGGCCGTCCATTGACGATGGAGGAAACCAAACAGGCATGGCTGGGCTTTTTCAACGAAGTAAATCTAAATAAGCTCGATTATATATTGGAATTGAGAAAGTCCTATCATGTGTATATTTTAAGTAATACCAATCCTTTTGTTATGTCGTGGGCATGCAGCCCCGATTTCTCATCGAAGAAAAAGCCGTTGAATGATTATTGTGACAAACTATATTTGTCTTATCAGGTCGGTCATACAAAACCTGCACCCGAAATTTTCGAATTTATGGTGAATGATTGTAATATCATTCCTTCCGAAACTTTATTTGTTGATGACGGCGCTTCAAATATCCATATAGGCAAGGAACTCGGATTTGAAACGTTCCAGCCGAAGAATGGTGAAGATTGGCGGGAAGAAATGACTGCTATCTTGGAGAAATGAAAATTGAGCAGTTAGTATCATACCGCAAATAAGAAATATGCAACCACAAGTCATACTTATCACCGGAGCATCTTCCGGATTCGGCAAGATTACCGCTCAAATGTTATCGGAACGAGGGCACATCGTTTATGGAACAAGCCGGAAACCTTCTGAAGACATGAATCAAGTAAAGATGCTTGTTGTCGATGTTACCAATTTCCTTTCCGTTTGTCAGGCCGTAGAGCGGATTCTATCGGAGCAGGGACGGATTGACGTATTGATTAATAATGCCGGAATAGGTATCGGCGGCGCATTAGAACTTGCTACTGAAGAAGAAGTGAATATACAAATGAATACAAACTTCTTCGGCGTAGTGAATATGTGTAAAGCTGTTTTGCCATCTATGCGAAAGGCGCGAAAGGGCAAGATTATCAATATCAGTTCTATCGGTGGTGTAATGGGAATTCCCTATCAGGGATTTTATTCTGCTTCGAAATTTGCAGTGGAGGGATATAGCGAAGCATTGGCTTTAGAGGTTCATCCGTTCCATATAAAGGTTTGTGTAGTAGAACCGGGAGATTTCAACACCGGATTTACTGATAACCGGAATATCTCCGAACAGACAAGACTGGATGCTGATTACGGAGAAAGTTTTCTGAAATCATTGGAGATTATAGAAAAAGAGGAACGTAATGGATGCCATCCGCAGAAGTTGGGTGCTGCCATCTGTAAGATAGTGGAACGTACCAATCCTCCTTTTCGGACGAAAGTAGGTCCCTGGATACAGGTATTGTTTGCGAAGAGTAAAAAATGGTTGCCTGATGCAGTGATACAATATGCCTTACGGATATTCTACGCAATTAAGTAAACGATACGATATATAAAAGAAACTGTTCTCAAAGTTCCTAAAAGAAAAATCGTCCTTACTACAGTCTATCGTAGTAAGGACAATTTTATAAAATCAAGGCTTTTTTGAACGGCCTCTTTTTTGATTTGAATATCTTCTATGTTTCCAGATTAACCCTTCGGAACCAATTCCAAAAACATGGTAGTAGTCAGCAACACGGCCAGTCCGACGCAAACGCTTATCAACAGCCAATTGATATATTTTGCTTTCGGCTTGGTGTCGGCATGCAGATTATTCAGGAAATATTCCCTAAAGAAAAGATACAGGCCGGGGATCGTGGCACTTGCCAATAAGAAATCTTCCGGAATCTGAAAGAAATAAGTTTTGGATAATCCGATCAGTGACCAATGGCAAAGGAACAATACCAAAAACATATTGACCTTTTGCGCAAACAGCAATAACAATCCGATGGTAAACACAACTACCGAACAAGGCATGACCGGAGAAGTCATTTCCGGGAATGAAAGTCCGCGTGCCAATGAAACCAAAGGATATATAAAAGGCATTGCCAACAGGACATAAGACAGTAGATCATATTTGTGGGTACGTTCGAAGGTAGTATATCCCGTAATCGCATCCCATATCCAAATGATAGCCATCACACCCCAAAACATAGCCATCACCCCATTATAGCTGCGTTCTTCACAGTAGATATAATAGTAGACCACCGAAATCCACGTATACAGACCTATCATATAGAACTTCATCGCCATTTTCACCCACGGACGTGGCCGGCCGATAAGCAATCCGGTCAATGCAATACCAATCAGAATGATAACTATCTGTAACAGCCAGGTAGCTGAATTATAATATGCAATTGTTCTCCAAAAAATCTCCATAAAAGTTCGTTTTAGTGTCTTGTTAATGAAAAGGCTCTATGTGGGAACAGGAACATCGGGAACGTAGCTCCTACCGCCAACATGAAAATCACTGTGCTTGCTATCAGAGTATTAGAGAAGAACATCGACATAAACTTGTCCAGCTTATCCGGATCATTCACATTTTGCAGACACATGATAAGTGAAAATACCATGTTGTATGCAAACTTTCCCGGAATCATAGGAAGTAACGCCGGAATGTACAATACTGTCATCGGGCAATATACCTTTTTCCCTAACCACAAACTACCGAAGCCGATGACTAATCCGGCAAACAACGAACCTGTGGCAATATCCACGCCTAAATAGGTCATCAAACAAAAACGACAGGCGTGTCCCAATGCTGCCAGTATGGCAATCATCTTGAATGCACGCAAAGGAGGATCGGAAATTGCACCAAATCCTATACCTGCTACTGCTGCAAAAAATCCATCCGTAAGAATGTCAAGTGCTATCATATCAAATTAAACTGTTTTTTACCATTAATAATGTGAAGGAAAGTCCGATAGCGATGCTGACAATCAACAAAGAAGCCTCTGTCAGACGGGCAAATCCTGTTAATACATATCCTTCCACTATATCAATCACGCCATTAATCAAGGGAACCCCAGGCACAAGATAAAGCACGCTGGTCGCCATGGCAATCTCCGAAGTTGTATCGAAAATCAGCGCGGTGGAAGCACACAGGGAAGCAACAAAAGCCGAAACAATAAATACAACATAATGATTGATCTTTTTCGCCTGCATTTGTTGTTTCAGGTAGAATCCTGTAATGGTAGCCGAGAACACGATTCCCATCGAAATTAAATCACCACCAAATAATTTACAGAAAGAGGCATTGGCAAATCCTACTAATAATAATACGAAAAGAGAGTGTATCCGCGGAGCAGAAATAATCTTCTTGTATTTGTCTTTCAATTCTTCCAATGACAAATGATTGTCTACTGCTTCCCAGCTCAATGCGCTTAACTCTGAATTATGTTCAAAACTGATCGGGTGTGCAGGAATGTCTATAACCTCGTTACAAGCCTCGTTTGTTTCTTTGTCTATAATAGTCAGAATGATGTTTCTATGAAATACGCTTAATTTGACATCTAGTCCGAAAGCCTCTCCAATACGCTTTGTGTTGCGTACCACCCGCGAGGTGTGTACTCCGGCCCCCATTAAATGGGCTGAATATTCTGCAATAAATTTACCTATGGATAATAAAGATTCGCCTGTCTTCATGAATATGATATTTTTAAATCGGGCGCAAAAGTACAAAAAAAATAGATACCTTTGCCGCGATTAAAAATAAAAAATGCATGAATAACCAATTTACGCATCCTAAAGAGAGAATACGTTTTGCCATATTGACTTTTTTCTTTGCCCAAGGACTTTGTATGGCAAGTTGGGCCAGCCGAATCCCTGATTTTAAAGACGTTTTTGCCGCAAATTATGCTTTCTACTGGGGACTGATTTTATTTATGATTCCTGTCGGAAAGTTTGTTGCGATCCCCTTGGCTGGCTATCTTGTTTCGAAGTTAGGAAGCCGGAGTATGGTACAGGTCAGTATCCTGGGATACGCTTCATCCCTGCTTTGTGTCGGACTGGCTCATGAGGTCTATCTTTTAGGCTTTCTGCTCTTTTGCTTCGGTGTGTGCTGGAATTTGTGCGATATATCATTCAATACACAAGGCATTGAGGTGGAACGTATCTATGGTAAAACCATTATGGCCACTTTTCATGGAGGATGGAGTCTGGGGGCATGTGCAGGAGCACTTATCGGCTTCGTAATGATTTTGGCAGGAGTCTCCCCCATCTGGCATTATACACTGATATTTATCATCATCCTTATAATTGCACTTTCCGGGCGGAAATATTTGCAGGAGAGCGCACCGCAGGAAACGGAAGTTTCTGATACAAAGACGCAGGAAAGAAATACAGCCAAAGCTCCCAATGGTTTTCGCCTGTTATTTCAAAAACCGGAAATGTTGCTTTTGCAGTTAGGACTTGTCGGACTGTTTGCACTGATTGTAGAAAGTGCGATGTTCGACTGGAGTGCCGTTTATTTCGAATCAGTGGTTCATGTACCTAAATCATTGCAAATCGGTTTTCTTGTATTTATGATTATGATGGCAACGGGCCGTTTCCTGACTAACTATGCTTATCAGCTTTGGGGAAAGAAGAAAGTCCTGCAACTGGCGGGCAGCTTTATCTGTATCGGTTTTTTTGTTTCTGCTCTGTTAGGAGGAGTTTTTGGAACTATGGCCATGAAAGTAATTATCAATTCTTTGGGTTTCATGCTGGTCGGCTTGGGTATTTCCTGCATTGTGCCTACTTTGTACAGCTTCGTGGGAGCCAAATCAAAAACACCGGTCAGTATTGCACTTACCATTCTGTCAAGTATCAGTTTTATAGGTTCGTTGATTGCTCCCCTGCTTATCGGTGCCATCTCGCAGGCGTTCGATATCCGTATCGCTTATATGCTTATCGGCATATTGGGCGGATGCATCGTATTAATTGTCAGTTTCAGTAGTGCTTTCAATATTCAGGAATCTAGCGATAAACCTGAATAGAACAAATAAAAAACGCAGCCTTTCACAGTGTTTAAAATTAAACTTCCTGTGAAAGACTGCGTCAATCTTTTAATGCCTTAACTAACCTAACTACTTTATCTTAACTATACTAACCTATCTACAAAATACCCGAAAAATCTTTTATACTACTAATAATCCTATCTTTCAATTCGTTATTTTCAACTATTGAGAAGCCACAGTCTACATTTGCCGGAGCCAATAATACAGCTTTAGCTTCTTCTGCATCTGCCATCTCTTCCGGGTGCTCTCTGAAATAAGTTTCCCATTGGGAAGCTGATTGCGGAGTTACACCCAGCACATAGTTGATAAAATCATCATCCGTCAAAAAATCCATTACCTTTGAGCACATATCGCATCCTTTTTAAGCGTTTACATAAGTAGGACGGCGTTATCCTGTCTATGTACTCAACCCATTTACCTTTTTACTAAAATTAACTCGCCAGACTACGCAATTTTGTCAATCCGCGATGCATCAAGTTGCGTACAGACTGATAATTCATATTCATAATCTCGCAAATATCCTCGTATTTCTTTTCTTCTATATAATATAATGTAAGCGCTTCGCGTTGGCGGGGAGATAATTGGTCTAAGAGACGTCTTACCAATGAGAATTCATTCTTGCGTTGCTCTTCTTCCATATAATCATCTTCTACATCTGTAGGAGTGGATATGCTAACTTCTTCTACTGCCGTATCAGACATATACATACGTCTGCGAAGTTCATCACACAACTTATTCTTTAAGGAGATGAATAAATAAGATCTCAAATTATCGATTGTTCCTAATTCATCTTTCTTTGTATAGAGTTTCACGAAGATGTCATGAATACAATCTTTCAGTAACTCTTTATCAATGGTCAACTTCAATCCGTAATTAAAAAGGACATTGATGTGCAAGTTATACAGCTGTGAAAAAGCTGCCATGTTTCCCGCTTGAAAAGAAGCGAGCAAAGTGTCGGTTGAATGATTAGTCTGTTCCATCATAGCATTAATTCGATTGATTTGATGTTGCAAAACTAAGCAGTATCGACCGCAACGTTAGGTAAAATCTGGTTTGTGGATTGAAAAAACAAGTATCATGTTTTATAACACTCTTTTACTAGAAATTACCAATAAAAAGCAAAAATCCCACTGAATGGTCTTCAACGGGATTCTCTGCTTTATAACTTATGGAACCAATAAATGCCTTCTTTCTTATCTGGTACCTTTAGATTGTATAAACCGTTTATTTTCAGTGATTTATTTATCGTTTCGATCTTTCCGGAAGCAGGGTGGATGTACTTTAATACATACTTTCCGGACGATAATTGAACAGGAATTTCTGTTCCGGACTTGGAATAAATGATACTTCCAATATCAGATTTTACCATTTTCTTGTACTCATCCGTATTTGTTTCTTCCACTTCCATTGCTGCTGCATCCTTCAGGAACGCTTTATCTGTGCACGGAATTACAGGACATGAACCTCCTGCCATAAACACAGCCCATCCCATAGCCGGATAATTCTGTGCGTAGAATGTCACTGCCTTTTGAGGAAATTTCTGACGATACTCATTGACAGCTTTATATGCTTCTGTGAAAGTCACCTTTCCTACTTTCATCTTACGCATGTGCTGACGTGGCGCCATATTCTTTCCACCTTCCGGCGCAAAGATTCCATCCGTCTTATAATGCCAGTATCGAATATCAATAATATCTACTACGGCAGCGCGTTTGGGATCTGCAAGGATTGCATCCTGTACGTCTTTCGTTGTACTCAATGCCACTTTCGTTTTCTTCCCGGTTTCAGCTTCCCATTCAGCTATCACGTCCAACCAAAATTGTACGAAGTGCAACGGGCCTGTAAATTCGGCGCTTGTCAACTGAATAACATTCGAATTGTCTGCGAAGTTATTCAGGCACTGACGGATATATTGTCTGTGCAATTCACGACGAACAGGATGACTGATGTCATAGAACATATCCGCCACAAAGATTCGTTTGTCTCCGGCAAATGGAGCAGGTTCAGGAAATCCGGTCTGATTGATGTTATTGCTGCTTCTCCATGGAGAATCTACCCAATGCGCACCGGCTTCCAAAATATTATGCTGGAAATAGTTTTCATGGAATAAAAGTAATCCATCTTTATTTCCTTTTTCCGCAAATTCTTTTAAGCGGCTCCAGTACCATGCATTAGGGCGTTTCAAATCATATTTGCTCAATCCTTCCCATGCTGTTCCCTGACCGCTACGACCGAATGGCTGTTCATAGAAAGGCCCCCATACATCACCATCCCGACGGCGAACCCGTTCGTGGTCATCCCGGCGACGGTCATACCAAAGACCGTAATTCTGATCGAAAACAAGAATGTTTTTCTGTTTCATAAAGTCGACTACAGAATCAATGCGGTCGGTTAATCCCAATCCTTCGCGTCCCGGCACAAAGCGGGTGATGGCCGGACTTGCCTTTTTCAGATAATTGGTTTTGAGCTTTCCGTTCCACCAAGGGGTGGTATGACTACCTCCAACCAATAGAGCTCCGTCCATCTGAATACGTCCATTGGTTACAGTTACTTCCGGTTGGGTTAATAATTTAGCAGCAGCAGAAAAAGAAGAAGAATTTGCAAGTGCAGCGCTCTTTTTCTCTTTAATATCATCAATTGATTTTACTCCGGTTGATGCCACCGAAGGAGCAAACTTATTATCACCTATCCAATGTTCCAACGTCAACCGTGGATTATATGCTTCTTTAGCGAGTTCCATAGCTACTTCCACTGTAGGACTACTGGTTGCACTTGTATTTCTGGGCAGAATACGTGCACGTTCTGCACATTCTTTGTTTAACCGTTCTTCCAATTGAGCATAAAAAATACTACGAGGTTGTACATGATTGTTGGATTGTGCCCATTCACCGTCACCGGAGAATTGTGCCCAACAACCGTATGCACGGTTCATCGCATCTTTTGCCGGGGCATAACATTCGATTTCCGCTGCGGTACATTGCCAAAACAAACTGTTTGCCGTATTCCAACCGGCTCCGTTTTTATCTTGTCCCAAATTCTTGAAAGTCAGGTTATGACCGTCGATATTTACTACGTCAAACAGCAGTCCGCATGCCCAGGCATCAATAGAACCGCTGAATCCCAAAGATTCATACGAATCACATTGTACAAAAGCATTGGGACCGGCTGCACAATATCCGGCAGCAAAGTCATGAATACCCTGTTCCGAATAGCAGCGTTGAAATAAAGTTTGTTGTCCCAGCGTATGGAAAGTGCAACGACGCATCCCTCCGATTTCTGAAACGGGTTCTTTCGAGATACAGTCTTCAACGGTAATTTTGGAACCTGTACGCTGAACAATTACAGCACTTCCTGCAAAATGCTTGAAATTAACCAGTCTCACCCAACAGTTTTCCGCATCTTCAATGGAGATACCTGTCCAGCAATGATCCTCGTCTTTAGGATAACGCTTGTCGTAATCAGAAATCAGTGTCATATTTTCTACGCCACAATCGTGAATACGTCCGTTCCATTGATAAGTCAACAGGGAAGAAGTTCCATAGTTGGCATCCAAAGCCACGGTCAGCGGAGCATCCAGTGTTATCTGGTTGCCGTTTACTTCGCAGACTGTTCTGTCCCAAGTCAGATCCATGTCACCTTCTTTCCATCCCAAAGCACTGATACCTCCTCCAAAAATATCACAACCCAAAGAGGCAATCCATTCTTTGCCGGAAGGACGGGTAACCATGACGCGATCTCCTTTTTTCAGAGAAACACCCGAAGCAACTTCCAATCTTCTCGCGTTTACCGGAACATAGTGGGAAAGCACCTTCAATGTGTCTTGCACATTCAGGTCGTCCACTCCTTCCATATAGATAAGCGCACCTCTGTCTACGCCCTTTTTCAGCAGTATTGTTTTTTCTTTATCCGTTCCCCGCAATACAATTCCGGATGCGGAGATACGAATACTGCCGGACAGGGAAAATTCTCCCTGATCGAGTAATACGGCTCCCCGAAAACCGGAAGCGTCAGGAGCCAGCGAAGCTACATAATCAATGGCACGTTGAATACGCGCAGTATTATCTCCGGCTTTCCAGGGTACAAACACCACATTGCGGACAGAAGGAATATCCTGTTCGGAGGATTTATATCCGCATGTAGAGAAATCGAGAATCCGGTTTCCCCGATCATCATTCAGGTAAGTGATCTGGTCATTCTTAACCTGTAAAGCAAAGGTTTGCGCATAACTTTGCACAAACCCAATGCTCAATAATCCTAAAAGGATCGTTCTTACTTGTATATTCATTATAATAAACTTTAATCTCTTTTCATCCGGTTACAACAGACTTTTCCGTTTAGACAATGTATCGTAATTGTTCTTCAAGTCTGTCCAGTCCACTTTCTTTCTGGTGTCTATACCATTGATGTATTTTTCAATATTGGTATATCCGTCACCGTTGCAGTCCATGTTGGCGTCGGTCGGGTCATTCGGATTCAATCCGTTAGCTATTTCCCAAGCATCCGGCATACCGTCGCCGTCCGAGTCTACTACCGCTTCACCTTTATATTCGGGCAGTCCGCCTACCTGACGAATATCTGTGATGATACCTTGCTTGTAAGAATCAGCCGGTAACCGTCTCTTCACGTAAGGAGAGACAAACTCCGGTGCATCTTTCGCATAAATGGCCTTTCCTGTTTGTACGGTTTTAATGACACGTGCATCTACTGCGTCACGTTTCGGAAAATTAGCTCCTACATTATCTAATACAAAGGTATAAGCTTTTTTGGTATCCATTACAGTTACCGGTGGCATTTTGAAAGCCTCGTCCGATTTAATTAGCGGCAAAAACTTTGCGGCGTCCACGTCTTCATTAAGTTGTACGCCTCCGTCCCAGTTATCTTTTGTAACTTTGGCATTGCCATGGATAATATTTCCGTTTACGTATGCTTTTCCGAATGAAAGCGGTCTGTTTTTGTCACGTCCCGCTTCCGGTTTGAGAATACGATAAGAGATCGGTTTACCTATCGGAGTGATCGGACCGGGCTTGAAGTAGTTGTTTATCATATTGTAGAAACTGTTGTGATCGCCTCCGTCTACGGAACGGTTCCACCAGTTGAAAACAACATTATTGACGAAGTTAAAGTCGCCGTCCATACCTACCGAACTGTTCCGGCTGATGTTGGAAGCAAAGAGATTACGGCAGAACATACTGTTATGCCCACCGATGGTTGCACCGAAAGCATGGTTGTAGGTATCCAATGCTTCAGAGAAAATAGAATTCTGGATGGTAATGTTTACCGTCGGAAGTTTCAGCCCGTGTCCGTCTGCCCCTCTGTTGTATACATGACGGTAGATAGACATATTTTCATCCAATCCCCAACTGGCGGAGCAATGGTCTACCATAATATTTCCAACCGCATTCCCTCCTACTGCATCATCACGGAAAGCTACGTCCTGCGCACCGCGGCGGAAGCGCATGTGGCGAATCACGACATCGTGTGTATCGATCAGGAAAGATTGTCCGGTGACGCAGATACCATCTCCGGGAGCTGTTTGTCCGGCAATCGTTACATAAGGGGCACGTACGCTAATCGGGCTTTTCAAACGAATCACTCCCGCTACATTGAATACAATAATACGTGCACCTCCCGTTTCGCAGGCTTCGCGTAATGTTCCGGGGCCGGAATCTTCCAGCGAAGTGACCACGATCACTTTACCTCCACGACCACCGGGAGTATACATACCTCCGCCTTCCGCGCCGGGGAAAGCCGGGATATTACTTTTTATCAAATCTTCGGGTTTGGAGGCCCAAGGCTTATAGGGACGACCTTTCTTTGCTTCTTCTAACACTGTCGGCAAAGCTTTTTCCCATGCCGCATCCGATTTCCGTTCAAACTCCGCTTCTTGTTTTGCTCCTCTTGCTTTTACCGAGTCCGGAATTACAGGATACTGGGCTGCCACAGGTAGTACACAGGCAACCAGCATCCACGCTGATAATACTTTCTTAATGTTGTTCATTCTTTCGAATCTTAATTAGGTTTCTAAAAGGACGATTAAGAAAGCATTTTGTAATCGGTTATCTCTCTCCTTTCCGCCATTCATTCATATATTCGCGAGGGGACTGATTATATTTTTTCCGGAAACACTTACTATAATATCCCGAATCCTTGAATCCGACAGCAAAAGCAATTTCGGAAACACTTAAATCCGTATTTTTAATCAGCTCGATAGATTTATTCAAACGAATCTCTTTTACCAGATCGACGGGTGCCAGGCCGGTAAGACTCTTCAGTTTCTTGAAGAATGCCGAACGGCTCAATCCGATACCGGATGCTATGGTGTCAATGTTAAAGTCACTGTCATCCATATTTTCTTCAATGACCTGATGTATCTTTTCGAGGAACTGTACGTCTTTCTTTACCAAAAATTGTTCGTAGCTGTCTTCTTCGGTCGTCGTCTGGTTTTCCATTTGCTGACGGATTCGTTCACGGAACAGTTTCCGTTCGGCAAGCAACTGGTCGATACGTGCCAACAGATATTCCTTACTGAAAGGTTTGGTGATGTAGGCGTTCGCCCCTAAAGTGATCGCTTTGGTCTTGGCGCCTTCATCATTCTTCGCAGTCAGGATAATGACAGGGATATGGCTGATTTGGAAATCTTTGCGGATGGATTGCAACATTTCAAGCCCATCCATTTCGGGCATCATCTGATCGGTCACCACAATATCCGGATGATACAGGTGTACTTTCTTCAAACCTTCCACTCCGTTATTGGCAATATGGATATTGAACTTGTCTTCCAACTGAAGCTTTATCAACTGGCAAAGGTCTTTGTTATCTTCCACCAACAGAAGGGTCGGTAATGAAGCGTCGATTTCCGGTTCTTCTTCCTCCGTACCGTCTTCGGATATGGCATTTGCAACAGGATCTTGTTCTACCGCAACAGGGGCTGTCTCCGTATCTCCCACATAGAAGTCTACTTCCGACGGACGGTAATGTTCCTTATCCATCAGGAGTTCTACAATAAACACCGCTCCTTGTCCTTCGGGACTTTCGGCACGAATCTGTCCGTGATGCAGATTGACGATCTCTTTTGAAAGTGCCAATCCGATACCCGTGCCCTGATAATAGGAGTTTTTCGCGTTCTCTCCTTGCGAGAAGCGTTCGAAAATCTCGGTCAGTTTATTTTGTGGAATACCTACTCCGTTATCTTCCACCCGTACATAACAACGTTTACCGTCGTCCGTCAATCCGGTAGTTATATAAATACTTCCTCCGGAATGAGTGAATTTGAATGCGTTGGATATGATGTTGCGGATAACAATGCTCATTTTTTCCTTGTCCGCCCATACCATAATCGGTTCATCCGGCAACTGGAAAGTAAAACTGATCTCGTTTTCTTCGGAAAGTACCCGGAATTCTTTCTGGAAAGAGGCTATCATCTCATTAAAATCAATTAATGACACATGCAAACGCATCTTGCCGTTCTGAATCTTCCGGAAATCAAGGATCTGATTCACTAATTGCAGCATTTGATTGGTGTTCTTCTCCATCAGGTCCACATATTGCAATCCTTTCGGAGAGAGCTTTTCGCGTTCTCTTAGTTCCTGTATCGGACCTTTTATCAATGTCAAAGGAGTGCGCAATTCATGAGAGATATTGGTAAAGAACTTGATTTTCATCTCCGAGACCTTCTGCTCGATATAAATATCATTCTTCATTTTGAGCATGAAGAAAGCCAGGCGCAGGCTGAAATAGAGAGCTGCCAAACCTAGAATTACATATATAAGGGTTGCCCACCAGCTCAACCACCACGGTGGAAGGATAGTAATAGCCAATGTACAGTTGGAAACCAGCTCTGGATTGGCTTCATCTACGGTTTCTACACGGAATGTATAGTCTCCGGGAGGCACGTTGGTATAAGAAGCGATACGATTCTTTCCGTTATAATGCCATTCTTTTTCATATCCTTCAAGTATATACCGGTAAGATACCCGGTTTTGATTGTAGAAATTCAATGCGGCAAATTCAATCGTGAACATGGATTGATTGTAGTTCAGTTCGATTGCTTTGGCGTATGTGATGGATTCTTTCAGAATCGGACATTCGCGGAAACTACGCAGATCGCGGTTGGAAACTTTAAAGTCAACAATACGTGTATCGTAGTTCGTATGCAATGTTTCCAGTTTGTCGGGAGAGAATGTTAGGATTCCCTGCCGGGTACCAATCCACAAATCTCCATTCAAGGTACGGAGGGCACTACCCTCTTCCAATTCCACATTTAGGAAACCGTCGTATTTGTCGTAGTTACGAAACTGTTCGGTAGCCTTATTGAAACAGGACAAGCCTATTTCCGTTGTAAACCATAAGTTACCGTTTTTATCTTCTACGATGGACTTGACTACATCGTTATTCATTCCTTCACGCATGCCGTATGATTTGAAAATCGGCTCATGTTTTTCTTTATCATAGCGGACTAATCTATTCAAACCGCCTCCGAATACACTTACCCAGATTTGCGAATCAGTATCTTTGTAGAGTACATAAATATCGTTATCCGCTACGTTTGAATTTTCGCTGACCTGGCGGTACGTTTCAAACTGGATCTGTTCGGGGGCAGTGAAATGTCCGTCGAAAGACATCAGCCCATCCATTGTTCCTACCCAAATACGTCCGTCTTCATCTTCCGTCATGGTACGTACCTCCATATAAAGACCGTATGCAGGATATTGTTTCAAGCCATTGTATTTATGTATAAAGGTAATTGCTCCGTTCTCTTCGGAAATTAGATTCAGACCTCCTCCCAGTAATCCTACCCAAATGCGTCCCTGGCTGTCCTGATAAGTAAAGTACACATCGTTGTTACTGATAGAATTCGGATTCTTGGGGTCATTGATATAACGGGTAAAACGCAACCCGTGCGGTGAATTCATGTCCGGTTCGGCTTTAACAAGCCCGTTTCCTTTGGTGGAAAACCAAAGATTACCGTCTTTGTCTTCCATAATATGATATACGGCTCCTAACAGATAGTTCTTATCCGAGAAGATTTGTTTCACTTGTCCGTTACGATCCAGGCGATACAGGGCTTGCCAGCGGGTTCCTACCCAAATATCCCCATTTTGCGCCTGGAAGAGAGCACGTATTCCCTGATTCCAGGAAGTCGATCTCTCGGGCACCACCGGAGCTGGAGAAACTTCTGTCAGCAGTTGGAATTGCTTCTTGGGGAAATTAAGCCTGTATACTCCGCTGCTCGTAGATGCCAGCCAAAGGATGCCATCTTTATCCAGCAGAAGATGGAAGAAAAGCTGATTGGGAAGATCGTCGGAGAAAGGCTTCAATTGGTTGATACGGGTCATTTCCAGTTTCTCCCTGTCGAATAGAAGAATTTCTCCTCCCGGAGTCATAAAGAACATGCCCTGTTCGCCGGCATCCTGCATTTCAAAATTGCCGATTGCGTTCTGATTGGGGAATGTAAAGCGGTGATGGCTCCTGTTCAGGGGATCATAATAGGTCAATGCTTGGTTACCCTCCTGAAACCATACCTTATCATATTTATCATAGAATATAATTCCATTGTCTTTTTCGGGGATGGTAAAGGGGAGTTTGGTCAACTGCTTGTAGCCGATATTGTACTCGTATGCTCCTTCGTTGGTGGTAATGTACATCAAACCGGATTCCGTTACCAGCAAATTAGAAACCGGCTGTTTGATTTCCGGTATCTCGTAACGGTTGACCACTCCGTTTTGCGGATCAATGCTATAAATGTGGCCTTTCTTGTCTCCCAACCATAAGAATTTAGAATTATAGGAGGCACAAGTAAACTGATCCGGGTTGGCAGATACTTTTTTCTGTATAAAGTCGGCAGGTTTGTCTTTCAGCGCTTCCCCTTTCCGTAGGGACAGAATCTGATAATCCATACCGATCCAATTGATAAATTCGGCTGTTTCGCAGAATATGTTGTGTTTCAGACGCATGTCGTACACGTTCACGTTAGGACGCGAATCATGCAATTGTTTCATCGTTATTTTACCTTCCTTGTCGGTGTACGCACGCAAAAGACTTTTATCTTTTGTCAGCAACAACACGTCGCCCTCTTCGGTCGTCTGAATTTTGATAATCTGAATGTTCTCGGAATATTCTTTCACATCATCGTAGACGGCATGAAAGCTCTCATGCCGTTTATCGAACAGATAGAGTTTACGGTCGATAGTTTTAATCCACAGAAAACCATTCTTATCTTCTACGATACGCTGAATCTTACGCGGCGGAATATCTGTGGAATAAAACCCGTCATGGTTATCGTAGGAACGGAATTTACTTCCGTCAAAGCTGCATAGTCCATACCAGGTACCGAACCAGATAAATCCGTCTTGTCCTTTTAATGTACAGTTTACGATATTATTAGGCAAACCACGTTCAGCCGTGTAGTGTTCTACAATCATATTTGGATAGGCAAAAGCATACATGCCTATCATGGATATTAATAGTATTAGAATATTCCGTTTTCTCATTGATGGCTATAATTGGAATTAAATGTACTCAAAGATAGTCTTTTTTTTTGAATAGTGCTTTAGTAACATATAAAAAACAAGTTGGCAGATCACCCTGCTAATCACTTATCACTAACCTGCTAATCACTTTTATCGTACTATTTTTCAGTTCCAAATTCAGTCTGTTGACGTTCTACTTCATCTAACACCCGTTGGCGTTCTTCCTCTGTCAGTTGCACTTTTCCTTCAGATGCTTCTTTGCCCGGGTTTGCATTGAGAGTGGACGGTGTTGTCCTTTGTATTTCATAAGTCTGTTCCTCATAGCAGAAAGGAAATTCTACAGGAACGCTTTCCAGTTCAATTTCAGTAGCTGTCGGAGCTTGAGTGCCCTCAAACTGTACGCGGGCTTTCACCTTTATTTTTCCGGCTTTCCGGGTAGAACGAATCAACACCGGAGCAGAGCCGAACTCCACCGCACGGGGATTGGCGCCAATAGTAGCATCTCCGATGATTTCTCCTTCACCTTCTACCGTGAAAACGATATTCTCTTTCGCCAGACGGCGCACATTTCCACTATCATCGGTTACTTCAGCAACTACGACGATAAAGTCGGAGCCGTCAGCTACCAGGTTCACTTTTTGAGTATCTACATAAAGACGTAGTTTGGTGGAACGTCGGGAAGGCATTTTCTTTTGAGTGCATACCACTTTTCCGTCGATGATTCCTTCGGCAACCATGTTCACTTTTTGCCAGTTCTTTTGAGTATAGCTATATCCGCGTGCTTCCCAAAAGTCCCAGACATTCTTGAATATAACGGGAGTATTCGGCATGTGCCCTTTGGCATGGACCACCGGTTTCGTCCAAGTTTTCGTTCCATCATAAATAGAAAGACGGACTGAATCACAGTTTGTGAATACAACTACGTCCTTATCGGAGAACTGTGACATTTCATGAGCAATGAATATCATCGGGCCACATTCTGCCAATGGGTGTTGGAGACTGGCCGGCGACTGGCTGCGAAATACTTCATACGCATATTTCTTCTGACGGAAAGCATCATAAATACCGCCCCAATAAGGATCCGGATGGTAACCACGCTGATGATCGAACGGATGCCATTGGGCGCCACCGATAAATAAACCGGTCGTGCGGTACATCTCGTCATAGCTCTTTGCCAAGGACATAGCCTGTACCAGTGACGGGCGTTCTCCCCAACTGCGGCTGGCACGGTTATTATTGTTGTGAGCATACCAGTCGTCTACATTCTCCCCGAATTCACGGGTAAAGATACATTGCTCTGGCTTGTCTTCCTTTTCATCATCACCCGGCCAGCCATAAACAACGTCATAATGCTCTTTCACTCCGGCCGAATGGACATCGGCAGCAGCTACCGGACGTCCCGGATAGGGATATTCTTCTTTGGTAATCTCAAGAGCTTTCAAGGCAAAATCGAGCGGATAGCGGGTTTCATTCAAGATGGGTTCCCACATCAATACGGAAGGGTGATTACGGTCACGACGAATCATTTCGCGGGTATTCTGATGAACCAACTCCCCGAATTTCGGGTCTTTGTTCCAGTACTGCCATCCCGGAGTAGCGACAATCACGAACAAACCGAGCTCGTCACAGGCATCCATAAAGGCAGGGTCTTGGGGATAGTGGGCTACCCTAATAATGGTACATCCGGCATCACGCAGACGTTTGGCGTCACGCCATTGCTGTGAGTTCGGCAAAGCATTGCCTACGTATGCAAAATCCTGATGGCGATTGGCTCCTACCAGTTGTCCGAAAGGTTTGCCATTCAGCCAGAATCCGTCTTTACCACGGAATTCTGCCAGACGAATACCGACACGGGTAATGCCTCCGTCAATGGACTTATTTCCTTTTTTAATACGTGATTGTACCCTATATAAATAAGGTGTATCCGGTGACCAAAGAGTAGGATTCTTTACTTCCATCTGTTGACAGATGGATTTTTTCTCTCCCGGCTTTAAAGAAAGTTTTCCTGAACTGCGTTTGATTACTTTTCCATCCGCGTCTGTCAAAGTCGTTTCTACAGTGACTGACTCGGAACGGGCGTCGTCATTCTGAACTTCGGTGTTTACATATACCTGCGCACTCTTTTCACTGATCTTATCAAAATGAACGAATACACCTCCACCGCCAACGGTTTGTGAATCAATAGCGTCAGTAATAGCTACCGGAGATTTGGCAATCATCCATACATCACGGTAAATGCCCCCATGATAAGCAAAGTCTAATGTATATTGACGTTTTCCGGGAGGATAGGATTTGTCATCACTGTTGTCCGTGAAAACAGCGAGCAGACAGGAGTCTCCGGCTTGTACGCCATTGGCGGTCAAGTCTAAAGTAAAAGGCAGATAACCTCCCAGATGTTCCTGAATGCGTTTACCATTCAGATAAAGAATCTGTTTGCCCATAGCTGCTTCAAAATGAAGCACCACCCGTTGCCCTTTTGTTTCGGCGGGGAGGACAAAGTGCTTACGGTACCAGGCCGGTCCTTGATAATTGCGGCATCCGCTTCCTTCGGCCGGCATCAACTCTACGGTATGAGGGGTGGAAACGACATTCCAGGAGCGGTCATCAAAGTTTACTGCTTCTGCTCCCCGGACATCGCCTCTGAAAAAGCGCCATCCCGGATTGAAATTATAGACTTGTCGCCCGCTACCGGGAAGCTGGATGAATCCGGCAACCGATGTCTCGGGACGGTAAGTTTCTGTAGCCTGCCCTTTTTCTATCAAGGAAAATAGCAACAGAAAAGCTGATAAGATGATAAATGGTCTTTTATTCATAATTCTTTATTTATATATTTCATTCGTTAAATGGGAATTTAGCGGTTAAATGGGAATTTTGCGATTAAATGAGAATTTATCGGTTAGGCTGAAAGCCTTACAATTATATATTTATTG
>NZ_QVLZ01000029.1:0-89733 GCF_003435205.1 Bacteroides sp. AF32-8BH
AGACAGTTGAAATAAAAAAGAGATTACCACCAAATTTGACGAAGAACCAAAAAAAAATAAATTTGCTGTCATCTGTCACAGATTGTAACTTAACTGTTTGATTATGAAAAGTTAATGGCGTGACAGCAGCATGGTGACAGCACTGTGACGGCAATAATGCTGTCACTGCAAAGCTAAGAAGAGATAAACGCACTGCAAAGACGGTATGGTAGAGATGCATACCCAAATCAAGTAAAAATCACAGATGAAGTTTCATTGCCTGAATAGTATTAACCACAGGCAGATAAGCTATTTTATTTATTACCCCTGTACTTACGGGGCGGGACCTGCCTTGTAACCGATAGTTTCAAGCCTTGAAACTATTGGTTTTGCGGTTCGAAACTACAGTTTCATCGCCTTGAAACTTTAGTTTCTCTTGCTTGGAACTATTAGTTTCTTACTGATGAAACTATAGTTTCACACTGATGGAACTTTAGTTTCTCACCGATGAAACTATTCTCCCGTGTAGTTGTTTACTTATTTGTCTTATATAAAATTCTATTGTAACTAAAAAGCTTGTCATTTATTATCTTTCTTTTCAGAAAAAAGAAGTATATTTGCAATCAAGGACCGGACCTTTGACAGCCGGACTTGTATTTATAGGACATTTAATTTATTAGTAGGAAAGTCGCATTTTCGAATAGATGATAAATCAAATGTCCGTGCCAAGCTTATATCCCTATCGATATATAAGTTCTGGTGCGGGCATACTGTATTTTTCATCTATGGGTATGCGACTACCTCTACTAGGAAATACATGTATCGTTCGCACCTTTTTTTATATCTGGTTGCGACGCATACATCTAAAAATAAAACGAGGTATGACAACAAAACAATGGATTGGTATTGAAGAAGCGGCAACCAAGTATCAGGTATCTACCAGACGTATTATTACTTGGTGTGAAAGGCAAGAGATTATTTATTCAGAAGTCGGCGATTATCTAATGCTTGATGAAAACAGTCTGACGGATTGTCTTGAACGAAATATTCGGTTCAGTCTTTCCGAAGAAGAACACAAACGCCGGATGGATGAGAAGATGAAGGAAAATGAAGAGGAATTTTTTCTACTTCAATCACTGAAAGAGTTAACCCCATTGATCCGGTTAATAATAAAGGAGCTTGCCGGAATGATAAGGAATGATGAAAGACGGCAACTATTTCTTTATACCGTCTTACAAGGAAATATTAAGGATTTTAGTATCCGGAAACGTATGAAATATCGTCAAGCACAGAAGGCATTTGAAGGACTTGTGCAGGAAATAAAATCTCAAGCGGGATTCCTTAGGACGTATAAAGAAGAAAATATCCGTCTTAAAGCAACAGTACGGGCGTATGAAATGAAATTCCGCCAAAATGGCTTTGATAATGATATGTTCATGAGAGAGGCGGAAGAAACGAATCCGGAAATTTTTATTCCCGAAGATATAAAAGCGGCAAAGGCTTTACTTGATACTCCTATCACAGAATTGAAATTCGATATTCGGTCGCAGCGGATCATTTCTGAAGCTGATATAAAAACACTTCGAGAACTGCTACAAATCACTTCTCAATATGGGTTTAGGAAGTTGCGTGATATGTTACGGAATTTCGGGCTGGTTTCACAAAAGAAAGTGGAAAAACGCTTGAAAGAGCTGAATGTACTGGACGTTGCCGGCAACTGCAATTTATATAGGTATCTGGATGAATGACACAGATTGGGCTGGAGTGTTTCTTTGATAGTATAATAACATGGCTGATTTCTTCAAAAATCATTAAAATAGAAAACTTTTCTTCGTTTGTATTGTCTTATAGCCATAAACTTTTAAAACGAAAACTTATGGATGATATGATTAACAGGCATGATTCGATAGCCGAGGAAAATATCGAGCCGAATGGTCGTCCGGCTAAGGACCAGTTTGAGGAATGGAGCGGCGAGGTTGCCGACCGTGCCGATGACGCATTTAAGAATGACAAGAAAGACGGTCCCATTAAAGATCGTGAGAAACGTATAAAAGAAATGGACGAAGTGATTAAAAAGGACCTTGAATAAAGGTCCTTTTTTTGCTATTTATGCAAAAAAAAGGAAGTCTGATTTGTCGGGATATTATTTGATTGTAATTTCTATTTGTATATTCTTGGGTATAAGCTCTACTCCATATTTTTTCTTGAACATAGCTTTAGCTCTTTGTACCGAAGTGTCATTGGAGGGATTACGGCTTGATACAATAATAGCCTTTTTTTTAATTGTATGGTTGGGGGCTGATAATTGCTGGATACTGGCTTCCAGTTGTTCAACAGCATGAGGCAGATCTTTCCCCTTTAATTCAACAAAATATTCGTTGTGACAATGGTCGAGTATCAGGTAGTCACATCTGATGCCATCAGTAATTTGGCAACCATCAACCTTTATTTTTGTGAGTAGATGCTGATTGGGATTTGAGAAAACGCATTTGCATTTATTTTCTTTTACTACCAGCAACTTATCTGTTACTTCCCATGTGCAGGCTTGTTTGAATATTGCCATATTATTCTAAATCTAATAATGAAGAAAAAATCCTTCCCTGTTCATCTGAAGTAGAGTCTATTTGGTCGGCGACAATGATGTTATATTCTTTATCTAAGATAGAAATGATATGTCCTTTTTCTATCTTATAGGCAGTAATTTTATTAAAGTCAACCCAACTGCTTTTAGGCATGAGTGCTGCAATCTCTTCTTCTTTTTCCGGGTGTAACTTAGATACGTTACCGGCTTCTAGCATATTGTTTAAAGCCGACAGTAGATATGGGCTATGAGTTGTTATTGTCAGCTGATGACATTCTTTTACTATGTGTTGGAGCAAAGCAATTTGAGTTTCAGGAAAGAGATTAAGTTCCGGTTCTTCTATTACGAAGTGAGTGTCCGATTGCTCCTTGGTGATGTAATCAATAACCATGAGTAAGGGTACGACGGATTGAATACCCGACGATGCGTCTTTGAATGGAATGATTTTATCATAATTGCTTAAAACTAGATTCTCACTAGCCTCACGGACTTGGAATATTATATTGAAAATAGGAACTTGATAATTTACGAATAGGTTCTTTGCTTTTTCATAGAAAGAGGCAAATTCCAACAATGTGACTGGTATAGGTGCTTTGGACAACACCAAAGTAGCTATGGAGCGGGAGAATGTACTAATGAAGAAGCGTTCTGCCGGAATGTATAAATTATGGCTTGTCGAATGGTACGAAAAAGTGAAATTGAAGGAACCATCTTCGTAGGTGATATCTCCTTGTTCTGAAGAATAACTAATATAGCTGTCCGGATTAAAATACGAAATAATATTGTACTCGGAGAACTTAGTCATTAAATAGTCGGAATCAACCTTCAAAACTTTATCCCTACTATTCTCGAAGATAGTAATTAGTTTGGCCACTGTGCTCTTTCCGGCTCCTTGTTCACCTATGAAGATATTGAAGTCTTTCAATGCAATATCTGCTGAAGCGATAGCTCCAAAATTACGAATGATAAGTTTGCGCTCCATAATTATCAAATAACTTGGTTCTGATTCGTACAATATAATTACTTCAAGAAGGCTATCAAAAAAGAGCAACTCTTTTGGAAATTGCTCTTTTAAAAAGTGGAGCGTATCGGACTCGAACCGATCACCTCGACACTGCCAGTGTCGCGCTCTAGCCAGATGAGCTAACGCCCCTTTTCTATCTTATATGATAACGTTTGTAAACGAATCTTTTTTGTTGCCGCAAATATAATGCATTATTCTGAAATAATTGCTATGTTTGCGGTAAATAATAGTATGAAATTAAGATATGCTGATTTATAATACAACTTTTCAAGTGGACGATGACGTTCACGACAATTTCATGATTTGGATAAAAGAGAGTTATATTCCTGAAGTACAGAAACACGGTGCGTTGAAGGCACCCCGCATTTGCCGGATATTAAGTCATCGGGAAGAAGGAAGTGCGTATTCTTTGCAATGGGAGGTGGAAAGCAGTGGATTACTACATCGCTGGCATCTGGAACAGGGAGTGCGGCTAAATGACGAACTGGCAAAAATATTTAAAGATAAAGTGATCGGGTTTCCGACCCTGATGGAGGTGATAGAGTGATTCAACCGGTAAAAGAAAAGATAATCCTGGGGATTGACCCCGGTACGACAATCATGGGATACGGTGTTCTAAGAGTGAAAGGAACCAAGCCCGAAATGATTGCGATGGGGATTATCGACTTGCGTAAATTTGCCAACCACTATCTGAAACTTCGCCATATCCATGAACGGGTATTGAGTATTATTGAAAGTTATCTGCCTGATGAGCTGGCTATTGAAGCGCCTTTCTTCGGTAAAAATGTACAATCGATGTTGAAGTTGGGCCGTGCACAGGGGGTAGCGATGGCAGTGGCGTTGAGCCGGGACATTCCGATTACGGAATATGCTCCTTTGAAGATAAAGATGGCTATCACCGGAAACGGGCAGGCATCCAAAGAACAGGTAGCGGATATGTTGCAGCGGATGTTGCGCTTTCCCAAAGAGGATATGCCTACTTTTATGGATGCAACAGACGGATTGGCAGCAGCCTATTGTCATTTCCTGCAAATGGGGCGGCCGACCATGGAAAAAGGTTATAATAGCTGGAAGGATTTTATAGCGAAGAATCCGGATAAGGTGAAGTAAAGCGACTGATTATAGGGATAGATATAAAGGAAATATCTAGGGGAGGTTTAAATGAAGATGGGAAGTAATTATTTAGCAATATTAGGGGTGACTACAGTGACAACAGTAATGAGCTGCTCCCCTGCGAAAAAGGAATATGCTTCTTTTGAGCTGTATCCGGTTCGTACGGGAAGTCTTACGGAAATGGAATATACGCCGTTGGCAACCAAATTTTATCTTTGGTCACCAACTGCAGAAGAAGTACGCCTGATGCTATATGATGCCGGTGAAGGCGGACATGCTTATGAAACAGTAAAGATGGAGCCCACAGAAGATGGAACCTGGACAACTTCAGTAGATGAGAACCTGCTTGGCAAATTCTATGCCTTCAATGTAAAAATCAATGATAAATGGCAGGGAGACACGCCGGGAATCAATGCCCATGCTGTCGGAGTGAATGGGAAACGTGCTGCCATTATTGACTGGAAGACTACAAATCCCGAGGGATGGGAGAGTGACAGACGTCCTTCTCTGAAATCTCCTGCTGATATGATTATCTATGAAATGCATCATCGTGACTTCTCGGTTGATTCTACTTCGGGAATTAAGAATAAAGGTAAATACCTCGCATTGACTGAACACGGGACCATGAATTCAGATAAGTTATTGACCGGTATCGATCACTTGATAGAACTGGGAGTGACACATGTACATCTTCTTCCTTCTTCTGATTATGCTTCTATCGACGAAACAAAACTGGAAGAAAACCACTATAACTGGGGATATGATCCGGCGAATTATAATGTGCCGGATGGCTCTTATTCAACTGACCCTTATCAACCTGCCACTCGTGTGAAAGAGTTCAAACAAATGGTACAAGCACTGCATAGAGCTGGTATCCGTGTGATAATGGATATGGTTTATAATCATACTTTTAATACCGTTGAAAGTAATTTTGAACGTACTGTTCCCGGTTATTTTTATCGTCAGAAAGAAGACGGGACATTGGCAAATGGTTCCGGATGCGGTAATGAGACGGCAAGTGAACGCCCTATGATGCGCAAGTTTATGATAGAGTCCGTTCTTTATTGGATAAAAGAATATCATATTGACGGTTTCCGTTTTGACTTGATGGGAGTGCATGATATTGAAACCATGAATGAGATCCGGAAAGCGGTGAACAAGGTTGATCCTACCATTTGTATTTATGGAGAAGGTTGGGCAGCCGACACTCCCCAATATCCGGCAGATTCGTTGGCAATGAAAGGGAATGTTTCCCACATGCCGGGAATTGCCGTATTCTCGGATGAATTGCGTGATGGGCTTTGCGGACCTGTGTGGAAAAAGGAGAAAGGGGCTTTCCTCGCCGGAGTTCCGGGAGCAGAAATGAGTGTTAAATTCGGAATTGTGGGTGCTATTGAGCATCCGCAAGTACGGTGTGATTCTGTTAATTACAGTCAGAAACCGTGGGCGGAGCAGCCTACCCAGATGATTAGCTACGTTTCCTGCCATGACGGTTTGTGCCTTGTTGATCGCTTGAAAGCAAGTATGCCGGGAGCTACTCCCGAGCAACTGGTTCGACTTGATAAGCTTGCGCAGACGGTAGTCTTCACTTCGCAAGGTATTCCTTTTATCTATGCAGGAGAAGAAGTGATGCGCGATAAACAAGGAGTGGGCAATAGTTATAAGAGTCCGGATGCAGTCAATGCTATCGATTGGCGACGTAAAACGACGAACGGAGATGTTTTCATGTATTATAAGCGACTCATAGATCTGCGTAAGTCCCATCCCGCTTTCCGTATGGGAGATGCGGAAAAGGTTCGGAAGCATCTGGAGTTTCTTCCGGTGGAAGGACAAAACCTGATTGCATTCCGCCTGAAGGATCATGCGAACGGAGATAGTTGGGAAGATATTATCGTGGCTTTTAATTCCCGTATGACTCCTGCGCGTTTGGAAGTGCCTGTTGGTAAATATACAGTGGTATGCAAAGATGGTGTGATAGATGTGCGTGGATTAGGTACGCAGATCGGACCGGAAGTAATTATTCCCGGACAGTCTGCATTGATTATGTATAAGTAGCTTTAGTCATTATTTGTCATATCAATAACGGCTTTCTTTCTAATTTAGATTCTTGTTTGTAACAAGTCTAATTCTGTTTGTTACATCTGTTGTTCTTTATATTCACTCGGTGAAATTCCGTAAAAGTCTCTGAATGTATTGGAAAAATGAGAGAGGTTGGAGAAGCCTGTAGCGTATGCAACTTCCGAAACGCTTAGATTCTTCTCACGTAGCAGATTGGCAGCTTGTTTCAGTCTGATAGAACGAATGAAATCTCGTGCTGACTGATTAGTCAACTCCTTTAATTTGCGGTGCATATGTACGCGGCTCATTCCAACGTTGGCTGCCAGCATCTCTACATTAAGGGTAGGGTCGGCAAGATGGTCATTGATGGTTTTCATTACTTTACTCATCAAGATCTCATCATTGGACTTCATTTCTATCTTTGTTATTTTTTCTTCTACTTGTTGTTCACCTACCAGTTTGCCGCGCAGTCTTTCCCGATTGGCTATCAGATTACTGATAGTAGTTCGTAATAATTCAGTGTTGAATGGTTTTACGATATAAGCATCTGCTCCAATTTCAAGCCCTTCGATTTGGTCTTCGGCTTTCGATTTGGCGGTTAATAATATAATCGGTATATGATTGATATTGATATTCTGTTTTATTTTCCGGCAGAGAGTGATCCCATCCATTTCGGGCATCATAACATCACTGATGACGAGATCGGGTTTCTCCTTCAAAATGGTTTCCAGTCCTTCCCGTCCATTTGTACATTCATAGATACGGAAATCACTATCCAGTTCGCTACGTATGTAGCGGCGTATTTCTTCATCATCTTCTACGATTAAGACGCGATAACGTGTTTTTGCTTTGGGTTTCCTGTACTCGTTAGTTTTGTTTTCTTCTTCCGTTTCATAGATCGAATCTTTGGGAAGTTGGGAGATTGTTGGTTCGCTTCCGGTTTCTTCAGGATTTTCCAGTTCTTCTGCTTTCAAGTGATTACTACCTAACGGCAGGCGGATGATGAAACGGGTTCCTTGTCCGTCTTCGCGGTTTTCTGCTTTGATGATGCCGTGGTGCAGTTCCACTAACGACCGTGAAAGATGCAGTCCGATTCCTGTACCGAAATTAGATTGTGTCATGTCGTTGTCAATCTGATAGAAACGTTCGAATATTTGTTCTATTTTGTTTTTGTCAATACCGATTCCGTTATCGGTGATATCTATCTCGAAATAATCTTTCAAAGCACCCCGGTAGGCATCGTTGTGACCGGTTTTCAATGACACTTCGATATTTCCTCCCTCATGTGTATATTTGAAAGCATTGGAAAGGACATTCATCAATACTTTGTCAAAGTTATTTAGATCAATCCATACTTTCAGAGAATCAGCACCTTCCAGTTCTTTTTCGAAAGTAAATGTGATGTTCTTTTTTTGCGCTTGATAATTGAATGTTTGCATCAAGTCATTGATAAATCCTACGATGTCTGTTTCCCGGAATTTCAGATGCATTTGTCCTTTGTCCAGTTTTCGTATGTCCATCAGTTGATTGATCAGACGTAGAATACGTTGGGCATTCCGGTAAATCATGAGATAAACCGGTTGTTTCTCGGAATGTTCGGCTAACAGTTTCTCTAACGGGCTGATGATAAGAGTCATCGGGGTACGTATTTCATGTGAGATATTAATGAAGAATTGTAATTTGGCTTCGTTAATCTGTTCCATGTGTTTTTGTCGCATCACTTCTTGCCGGTGGCGGATACGTGACAGAATATACATGGTAAGAGCATAGATTAGTAATGCTCCGAGGCATCCCCAGATTACTTTTGCCCACCAGGTCTGGTACCAGGGTGGAGTGATGGCAATAGTAACTGTGCGGATATTAGAGAAATTATTATGGTCGCGTGCCTGTACGGAGAAAGTGTATTTCCCCGGTTTCAGACTGCTATAAGTCACCCGGTTTGTTCCCGGTTGCGTACTGATCCATTCATCGCCTAATTCTTTTATCTTATATTGATAACTAATCCGGTCGGGATTGCTGAATTCCAAAACAGAAAAATCAATGCTGAATGTATTTTCATTATATGCCAGTGTAAATTGCTCGGTATCCATGACAGCAGTATCAGTGATGACATTGTTGCCGGATTTATCCCCTTTTTTCACAGGGCGGTTAGCAACGTGAAAGCCGGTAATCAATACATTCATTTCTTTTTTGATTTCGGTGATATCCTGGGGGTAGAAAGCTGTTACTCCATTGGTACCTCCAAAAAATATCTTGCCGCGTTTATCTTTAAATACAGCAGTGCGCGTAAACTCATTTCCTTGCAGACCGTCGCCTGCATAATAGTTGATAAACTTCTTTTCCGGAGGATTCAGTTTGGAGATTCCCTGATGGGTACTGATCCATATATTTTTTTTCTCGTCTTCAGCCAGGCCGCAAATAATATCACTGGGGAGTCCATCGGCAGTAGTGAAAAGTACAGGTGTTAGTCTGTCTTTATTCAGGCAGACCAATCCTTCGGAAGTACCAGCCCAGATCTCTCCATTACTACTTTCCAATAAACTGTAAACGACATACCCGGGGAGGAGATTGTTTTGCTTTTTATAATTGATAAAATTGTCCGTTTGAGGATTGAGTACGGCCAGACCTTTATAAGTGCCGATCCATATCATTCCCTCTCTATCTTCCAGTAGGTAGCTGATCCAATCGTTTGGAAGTCGGTTGATGCTCCAGTCATCGTTTTCGTTGCGGGTAGATTCGTAATAGGTGACATGTTGAGTTGGTAAATTGATTTTGTATAAGCCCGAACCATAAGTACCCACCCAGAGATTCTTGTTTTTGTCTTCAATGATGCAGGAAACTTTGGGCTTGCCTGCGTTAAGATTTCCTTGTAAAAGCGAGGTGGCATCTTGACATGTTCCGGTTTGTTTGTTCATCCGTGCCAGACCATTGAAGTAAGATCCTAGCCAAAGTTCCTGATTGGAATCTTCATAGAGACATAGGATAGTGCCGGGGACAGATTGGGGATTACCTGCCTGATGGGTGTAATGGCGTAATTGTTTTCCCTGATCGTTTATGGCATATAATCCGTCGTTATCCGTACCTATCCAGATTGTAGCTTGTTCATCTGTATGAATAGCCATAACACAGCTGGAACCAATGGTGTTGTTGTGTATTGATTTGTAGCCGTAGTAGTCGAACTTATTTGAAATGCCGGGCACTAGTATCAAACCTTTCTGAAAAATGCCCAGCCATAAATTGTGATCTTTATCTTCGATTAACGAGTGAACCTTGGATTTGGAGAAGTCAAAGGGACCCGCATTAATCTCACTGTCCACAATAATATCTTGTTGAGGCTGATATTCTTTTACTCCTTCACCGTCTGTTCCTATGATAAGTTTTCCACGGGTATCAATGATGAGAGTCCGGATATTCAAATTCATCCGGTTTTGGTAGAGGACAGGTTCGAAGTTTCCTTCCTGCCGGGATGATAGTCTGAAAAGACCTTTTGTCAAGGTTCCTACGAAAATTTGTCCGTGTGCATCCTCACAAATGGCAGAAACGTCATCACCTGCTATATGATAAGGTGCTTTATAGCTTTTAAGCTCTTTATTTTCCGGAGAATAACGGTAAAGTCCTTTTTCTTCTGTAGCAATCCATAAATTTTGCCGGGAATCTTCGAAAATGACATTCAGGTAGTTACTACCTATCCGGTCTGTCAGTTCGGTTTCGATATGGAAGGAGGCGGGATTGCTGTTCTTTTTTAGGGATATGGCGCCTTGTCCGGAAGTTGCTATCCAAAGATCTCCGTTCCGGCGTTCAATAATGGAAGTGATATGAGGATTCTTTCGTCCGTCTTTCCGAGAGATGAATAATTCGTGAAAGTTGTCTGTGGCGCGGTCATATCGCTGTAAGCCATTGATGCATCCGATCCAGAAATTACCGCGACTGTCTTCGAATAATGTCCGTACATAGTTGTTTTTCAAACTGGTGCTATCCGTAGCATTATGTCGATAGATCGAGAAACGTGTCCCGTCGAATTTATTAAGTCCGTTTTCGGTAGCTATCCAGATAAATCCTTTCCGGTCCTGATATACGGCATTGATCAGACTGTTGGAAAGTTCTTTGTCTGTTGAATAGAATTTGCCGGTCTGTGCTTTCATAACAGGAGTGCTTCCTATCAGGAAATAGTATATGGAAAAAAGGAATAGGATTTGTGCTTTCATACTCATTAATATAAGCAGGGTTTATTGGTGCTTTTTATATAGACAAAGATACTATATTAAATTAAAATAGCATTAGCTTTGTTACTTTTCCTTTTACTGATGTTACGTGCAAACCCTTTAGGGATGCTTCTGGGAGGGGTATGTAACGGGTGTGCAATAGCTTGTAACGTACATGCAAGTGTATGTAACCGCCTGTCAATTGCTTGAAACAAAATCTCCACCTATGCTTGATATATTATCCATAAATTTGCATTAACCAAAAAAATGAATTGTCGGACACCTTAAAATAATAACTGCTTATGGAAACATGAATTCCTTACTCTATTCCTTATTATAAATAAGAAGAGAAAAACCTATAACTTGGATTAACCACTATCATTATTAATTAAAAAAATGATTTTATGGAAAGCACAAATCATTATTTTCGACCGTTAGGTCTTATCATTCTTTTCTGCCTCTTCCCTGTATGGGTATTGGCACAGACTGTTTCCGTGACGGGGATGGTCAAAGATGCATCGGGCGAACCGATTATCGGAGCCAGTGTAGTAGAAGCTGGCACTACCAATGGTATAGTTACCGATTTGGATGGTAATTTTAAGTTGAATGTATCAGCCAAAGGTAGCTTGAAGATTTCTTTTATCGGATATCAGACACAAACGATTCCTGTAGCCGGGAAAAAGCAGTTTGATATTACCCTCAAAGAAGATGCAAAAGTATTAGACGAAGTAGTTGTAGTTGGATATGGTCAGATGAAACGTAGTGACCTGACCGGTTCTGTTGTATCGGTCAACGATGAAGCCATTAAGAAATCTGTAGTGACTTCCGTTGACCAGGTACTGCAAGGACGTGCTGCTGGTGTGCAGGTACAGGCTAATAGCGGTATGCCCGGTGGTAGTTCTTCCATCCGTATTCGTGGTATCAACTCTTTGAATGCCTCCAATGAACCTATCTTTGTCATTGACGGTGTTATCATCGACGGTTCCACAGGTTCGGGAAGTGATAATGCACTGGCATCTATCAATCCTTCGGACATCGTCTCTATGGACGTATTAAAGGATGCTTCCGCCACTGCTATTTATGGTGCGCGAGCTGCAAACGGTGTGATTATGATTACTACCAAACGTGGACAGAAGGGTGAGGCGCAAATAACTTATGACGGATATATAGGATGGCAGGAAATGCCTAAAAAACTGGATATGCTGAATCTGCGTGAATATGCGGAGCATAAGAATGTTCGTTCAGGAAAAGACTATTCGGGAAATGATTGGGGAATAGTGAACAAGGATAATAACTTTGTTCGTCCGGATTTACTAGGTGAGGGTACAGACTGGCAGGATGAGATGTTCTCTAAAGCTATGATGACCAGTCATAATCTTTCTGTGACCGGAGGTACTGATAAAAGTAACTATGCATTGGGAGCAGGTTACCTCAATCAGGATGGTATTGCTGTTGGTTCAGGGTTCAGGCGTCTGAACTTACGAGGTAGTTTTGATGCCCAGGTGAAGAGCTATTTAAAAATGGGTATTAACTTTGCGTTTAGTAATTCCCGTCAGAAATTGACTGTATCTGACGAGTCGTTGATTAGAACTGCTTTATTGCAGAGTCCGAGTGTGGCTGTTCGTAATGCTGAAGGCACATTTGACGGACCGGATACGGACGAATGGGTACAAACGAATCCGGTGGGTCTTGCCATGATTAAGGATAACCGCAACGAGAAAATGGGTATTCGGGCAAACACCTATGCTGAAGCTACTATCATTGACGGACTGACGTTTAAAACGGAATTGTCTTTCGATTATGGGGTAACTAATACTTATAAATTTGATCCCTCATATACTTTTGGTGCGATTGAAAATACGGACCGTCAGGGGACTTTCTCCAAATCATATAATAAGTTCTGGAGTTGGAGAAATATCGTGAATTACATGAAAACTTTTGGAGTGCACAATGTGAATGCAATGATTGGCCAGGAAATGCAGGAGAGCAAATGGGAATATCTGATGGGAAGCCGTATGGGATATTTGTCCAATGCTGCAACCGATCTGACATTGGGAGATGCCGCAACAGCCAAGAATAATGGTAATAGTGGAGAAAGTTCGATTTTATCTTATTTCGGCCGTCTGTTCTATTCATACGATGACAAATATCTGTTGACATTTACTCTTCGTCGCGACGGTTCTTCCAAATTCTACAAAGATAATCGTTGGGGATGGTTCCCGTCGGCTGCTTTGGCTTGGAAGGTTTCCAATGAATCTTTTTTGAAAGACAACAATATTATTAATAATCTGAAATTGCGTTTAGGATGGGGTGTTGTAGGTAATCAGAATGTGCCTAATAATGCATATAAAGCCATTTATTCATCTGTTGCTACCGTTTGGGGAACAGGATTGCTGGCTGGCAATACTCCGAATCCCGAATTGAAATGGGAGTCTACTTATTCAAGTAATCTGGGACTTGATATTAATCTTTTCCAGAACAGGATTGAATTGATAGCCGATATTTATTATAAGAAAACAAATGATTTGTTGTTGCAAGTGCCTCTTCCTGCTTATGTGGGAACTTCAGGTCAGGGCTCTACTTCCGCACCCTGGAAGAATGTGGGTTCTTTGGAGAATAAAGGACTTGAGTTGACTTTAAATACAGTGAATATTGATAAAGGCGGATTTCAATGGAGAAGTAACGTGGTATTCTCTATGAACCGTAATAAAGTAAAATCGCTGGATACGGCAACCAGCCTGATAGATAAGAGTAATCAGACAGGCGAAACAATAACCGTACTGACACGTACATCAGTAGGAAACCCTATCGGACAGTTTTATGGTTATAAAGTGATTGGCCGCTTTGAAAAGGCTACTGACTTTTACTATAAAGATGCTTCCGGAGCAATTAAGCCGGTAGCATTGCCTGAAGGTATGTCGATTTCCAAGAATAGTATCTGGATTGGTGATTATATTTTTGAAGATGTAAACAAAGACGGTGTTATCAATGAACAGGACCGTACTTATATCGGTAATCCTGAACCGGACTTTACTTTCGGCTTCGGTAACTCTTTCTCTTATAAAGGCTTCGACTTGAGCATTAACCTGACCGGATCGGTGGGAAATGAAGTTGTAAACTGGGGGCGTCGTGAACTTGAAAATCCACGGGGCAATAATAATATCCTGAAATCGGCGTTGGATTATGCACAACTGGCTTTGATTGATCCGAATGGTCCGGATGATTATCGGAATATACAGATTGTAGGCGGTGACCCTTATGCTTGCCGTATGGCTATTGCCAAAGGGACAGATGATTCCAATTATCGTTTCAGTGACCGCTTTGTGGAAGATGGTTCTTTCCTGCGTATTCAGTCTATCTCTTTCGGCTATACGTTCCCGCGTAAATGGTTGGCACCGATTGGTATTCAGAATCTGAAACTTTATTGTAACCTGCAGAATGTATATACATTCACAAAATACAAAGGGATGGACCCGGAAATAGGTTCTGCCAATCAGGACGCTTTGCTTACAGGCTTTGATAACTATCGTTATCCTTCTCCGCGAATTTATACATTCGGTCTGAATTTAACCTTTTAATCATTTAAAGTGACTAAATATGAAAACAAGTAAATATATATACTCTTTCATGTTGGCTGTAGCTTTGGCGTTTGCAGGATGCAGTGACTTCCTCGATTCTGAAGATAACTCCAATATCGCAGGAGATAACTTTTATCAAACGGAAGATGATTTCCGGGCAGCAACAGCTCCTTTGTATAATAAGGTGTGGTTCGACTTTAACGATAAGTTCTATTATGGACTGGGTGATGGACGCGGATTCAACCTTTGTGCGACAACCTCTAATTATATCTATCCTTTTGCCGATTTGACCGAAACCGGATTGACGGGGCCGTTAGTTTCGGCTTGGGGCTCATTATACAATATAGTACAGCAAACTAATAAGATTATTAACGGGATCAAAGGTAACTCATCCAATAGCGAAGAAGTGAAGAACCCATATATTGCTGAAGCACGGTTCATGCGTGGAGTTGCTTATTCCTATCTGGCGATGTTATGGGGAAATGTTATTATAAATGAGGATACGGATGAACTGGTGGCTAATCCAATTGTCAATACTAGCCCGGTAAGTGATGTCTATGAATTTGCGATGCGTGACTTGGAATTTGCGGCAAAATATTTGCCGGAGGTTTCTTCTGCTGCCGGACGTGTCAATAAATACAGTGCCTTTGGCATGTTGTCGCGTGTTTATCTGACGTATGCCGGTTATAGTAGTAACCCTAATAGTGCGACCCGTAATCAGGACTATCTGGATTTGGCAAAGAAAGCGGCTTTAAAAGTGATAGAAAACAGAAATTTTGAACTGATGACTGATTATGCCGATTTGTTTATGATTGATAAAAATAACAACTCGGAAACACTATTTGCTTTACAATGGGTTAGTAATGGTACGTATGGGGAATGTAATACGATACAGGACTATTTTGCTTGTGAGTCGGCTATTACCGGTAATGACCGTGCATGGGGCGGTTATGTTTTTGCACAACCGGACGTGATTTGGGAGTATGAAAAAGGAGATAAACGGCGTCAGCCGACTTGGATGGCTTATGGCGATCATTATCCTGAAATACAGAAAGCAAACGGAGGATATACTTGTGAGAAGAAAGCATCGGGTACTGTTTCCGGAATTTATTGTAAGAAATATGTTTGTGGTTCTAGCAAAGATAATGCGAAGATCACTTCCGGAAGTACTCCTATCAATACTTACATGTTGCGTCTGGCAGAAGTATATCTGATTTATGCAGAAGCTATATTGGGAAATAATCCTTCAACAGATGATGCCGATGCAATGGAATACTTTAACAAAGTGCGCAAGCGTGCCGGTTTGGAACCCCAAAATTCGATTACTTACGAAGATATTCGTCGTGAGCGTAGACTGGAACTTTGTCTGGAAGGACAGTATTGGTATGACTTGGTACGTAGAGCTTATTATAAACAACAGGAAGTACTCAATTATATCACCGGACAGGATAGGGGTACTGCTATTCCTGTAGTATGGGATGCGGATACACAGACTTTGAAGAGAGACGAGGATTCGGATGAAACGAAGCGTGCCATAGGTGACGTCGATTCCAGTATATTCCTTCTTCCTTATCCGGAATCGGAGACTGTGCAAAATCCTTTGTTGAAAGCGGATCCTATGCCTTATGCATTTAAGGAAGACAGAATAACCGATTTGTTTAACTAAAAACGAGAATACGAATGAAAAGCTTGATATATAAAAATAGTATGAAAGCATTTGGCTTATTGGTGAGTCTGCTCATCTGCTCTTGTTCATTTGTTTCGTGTGACGACGATGACGATAATGGCGGAAGTTCTGTGATGAACATAACAGGGATCTATCTGGAAGACGCGAAGTCGAATGTTCCTGACCGTTTGGTTGATTTTGCCCGTTTGGGACAACTGATCCGAATTGAAGGTGAAGGATTCAACGGATTGAAGAAAGTGTATATTAATGGATATAACTGTTATTTTAATCCGGTATTTGTTTCGAATAAATCTTTTCTGGTTAGTGTGAACAGTAAAGTTCCGACTACAGAAGCAGACGAGAATGTACGTAATACAATTCGTTTGGTAAAAGATGGCGGTGAATACGTTTATGATTTCCAGATTCGTGCTGCTGCACCGTCTATAACGAAAATCTCCAACTGTATGCCGAATGTAGGTGAACCTATCATTGTTTATGGAAGTGGATTGACGGAAATAGCAAAAGTCGTTTTCCCCGGAAATGTGGTGGTGACAGAAGGTATTATTTCTGATCTTGACGGTGAATATTTTATGGTGGATATGCCTGCCGGAGTTTCTGAAGAGGGCGGTTCTATTTTCGTAGAAGGTTCGAATGGTGGTGCTTATTCTCCTGCCTATTTCAATTATAAGAAAGGCTTGTTGTTGAACTTCGACGGAGTGGGTGCACAAGGGGCATGGGGCGATTCTGAAAGTATGATTCAAACAACCGAACTGGAATCAGCTTCGATTGGTGAAGGTAATGTGTCGCAAGGTGCTTACTGTCGTTTGCCATTAGAAAGACAGTTGCCGGTGGCAGCAGCGAAGAATCGTTGTGCTGAAGTTTGGACAGCTGGTAATGGCACTGATCCTGACTGGTTGACGCTGGGTGTCCCTGCTGAAACTCCTGTTGCCGAATGTGCTATTCAGTTTGAAATTTATGTGCCCGAACCTTGGTCTGAATCCGGATTCCTGAAGATTTGTGGTCAGAACGGATTCAACGGTGGAGAATGGGAGAGAGACTGTTATAATTACGTACCGTGGCTTGTAGACGGAAAGATTGTTCCTTTCCAGACAACCGGTTGGCAGACTGTAACTGTTCCGTTTAGTGAATTCTACAAATCGAAAGCATCCAGCGGAGCTTGGACCACTTTTGCCGATGTGGCCGCTACCCGTGCATCTGCTTCTTATGCCAACTTCGGTTTCTATTTTGAGAACTCTGATATTACATTGGATAAGATCACAGGTGCGAGCTCGGATAAAGAAACAGAGTTTCTATCCAAAGCAACTTCCGTGAAGATTTATATTGATAACTGGCGTGTCGTACCTTTGACGAAGCCGGAATATACCGATTTCCCGGACGAAGAAGAGGATGCAGAATAATAATGACTTTAAATTGAAAAGATTATGAAATACAGAAATATGCTTCCGTTTGTTGCCTTGTCGGTGCTGATATTGACATCGTGTGACGATAATAAGATGGAGTGGTATAAAGACCCTACACATGGAGCGGTTACTTCTTCCGAACTGCCTTTACAGTTGGCTGAAAAGATTTCCCGTTACAAGCCGTTGAAAGAATATTTATCCGATCCCAACTTTAAGTTGGGTATCGGAGTGGGGATGGATGAATATCTTGGTGACGAGACAACGACTACCATTGTGAATGAGAACTTTAATGATCTGACGATAGGATATGCCATGAAGCACGGTCCTATGGTCGATTCTAAAGGGAATTTGAAATTTGATAAGGTAGATCAATTGTTTACAAAGACTACAGAAGCGGGTATAAGCATTTATGGACACTGTCTGATTTGGCACACTAATCAGAATGCGAGTTATCTGAATAGTCTGATTGCACCGGAAGTTATTCCGGGACCGGCGGGCAGTAATTTGTTGGATCTGTCAGGCATTGAAGATGGAACCTTTGATGGCTGGAATCGTAAAAATGGAAGTGATGCGATGTCCATTGTGGAAGGGGAAGGACTGACAACTACTTCCAAAGCATTGAAATTTACAGTAGGATCTTCTGTAACGGCTGCTCATTCTGTGCAATTATATACTCCTGACATTTCAGCAGTAAGTGGGCATAATTATGAAATTTCATTTTTTGTCCGTTCGGATAAAGCTGGTAAAGCCCGGTTGACTTTCGCTGGGTTAGGAAATAATTATCCATATAAAGACTGGTATGCTACAGGTGGCAGTTGGACGGAAGCTTTTGAGACAACGTCTCAATGGCAGCAGGTGAAGATCACAGTGAATGATTTTGTTAGTACTACATTTCAGATTGCATTTGAATTTGGTTATTTGCCGGATGTGACTTATTATGTAGATAATATTGTTGTGACAGACAAAGATGCCGATCCTACTGTGGTTAATCTGATTTCTAACGGAGATTTTGAAAGCAAAGCTATTACTCCTTGGGGAGCTTGGAGTAGTGGAAAAGCCGCGATTTCGGAAGAAGGTGAAGGATATGGAAGTTCATATTCGATGAAGCTGACTAGTTCTGTTGACGGAGGGGCGGGCAATGCATATAAGGCACAGGCTGGATATGGCTTTGATACTCCTTTGGAAGTCGGCAAGACCTATGAGTTCTCTGCTATGATTAAAGCAAGTGTCTCAACTACTTTCCAAATTCAAATTCAGAACTCAACGAGTTATGCAGGTGAATGCTATGTAGATGGAAATGTGAGTACGACTTGGACAGAATTTAAGAAAGAATTTACAGTGTCTAAAGAGGATATGAATCGATTCTGTATCAATTTCGGAGTTAGTGCAGGCGATTATTATATAGATAATATCGTATTGTCGGAGAAAGTGGTGGAGACACGTGCAGTCACTCGCGCTTCCGGTCCTACTATCATTGAGAAGACCGACGAAGAAAAAGCCGAGATTATCAGAGATGCTATGGAAGACTGGATTTCAAAGATGGTTACCCATTGCAAACCTTATGTTCATGCATGGGACGTAGTCAATGAACCAATGGATGACGGAAAAACATCAGACATTAAGACTGGTAAAGGCAAAACTGATCTGGCTTCTGATGAATTCTACTGGCAAGATTATTTCCTGACTCCGAAAGACTATGCAGTAGAAGCTTTCAAACTTGCCCGTCAGTATGGAAATCCGGATGATAAACTATTCATCAATGATTATAATCTGGAATATAACCTCAATAAGTGTGACGGTCTGATTAAATATGTGGAATACATCGAAAGCAAAGGAGCCATAGTGGATGGTATTGGTACACAAATGCATATTGCTATTGATTCCAATAAAGACAATATTGCTCAAATGTTCCAGAAACTGGGTGCTACCGGCAAGTTGATTAAAGTATCCGAGTTGGATATTAAGGTTAACACCTCGTCGCCTACTACTGAAAATCTGGCACAACAGGCAGAAATGTATCAGTATGTTATTGATATGTACAAGAAGTATATTCCGGTGGATAAACAATATGGTATTACCATCTGGGGAGTATCGGACAATGAAAAAGAACATGTGAATTGGATACCGAATGACGCTCCGAACCTTTGGGATGCTAATTATGCACGTAAACATGCTTATAAGGGAGTAGCCGATGGTTTGGCTGGTAAGGATGTCAGCGAAGACTTTACCGGAGATTTGGAATTATAATAATTAAAGAGGGGGAGAGTGAGGGTTACAGTAGTTGTTATCATCCTGGAGCGGATCGAATGAATAACAATAACTACTGTAATCCGCTCTTTCTAAAACTTTCGTTTTCCTCCTGTTCATCGGTGGTTTCAGCTTGAATGTAACATTGCAACAAGTTTTTGTAACATACGTAAACGATGATGTAACAAGCGAGTAATGATTTGAATCAGAATTTCTGGGTAAGTGGGAAGAAACTTCCTAAGTTTGCAAAGTGGAATCCCGATGGATTTCTTCTCTTGCTAAATTATCATGAAATAAAGACATATAAAAGAAAAGACAGAATGAATAAGTATTGGTTTTATAAGGTAGGGTTAGTAGTTGTGTTCCTTTGCTTCGCCTTGTTGGGCGGAGCAAAGGTTAAACTTCCGACTCTTGTTTCCGACGGAATGGTACTTCAGCGTGGGGAACCTGTCAATATCTGGGGAACGGCTGATCCTGATGAAACCGTTGATATAACTTTCCTGAAAAAGAAATATAAGACTGTTGCTGATGTACAAGGTAACTGGAAAGTGACTTTGCCTATATTGAAAGCTGGCGGACCTTATACGATGGCCATTAATGATATCGAATTAAAGGATATTCTTATTGGTGATGTTTGGGTATGTTCGGGACAGTCGAATATGGAATTGCCTGTTTCACGGGTTACAGATCGTTTTCGCGATGAAATATCTACGGACAGTAACTATCCGATGGTACGCTATATAAAAACACCTCTGCTCTATAATTTTCATGCTCCGCAGGCAGATATTCCGGGAATTTCCTGGCAAGCGATGACTCCTGAAAATGTGATGCCTTTCTCTGCTTTAGCCTATTTCTTCGCTAAAGATGTCTATCAAAAGACAAAGGTTCCGGTAGGAATCATAAATTCCAGTGTCGGAGGTTCACCGGTAGAAGCGTGGATCAGTGAGGGAGGGTTGAAGCCTTTTCCATTTTATTTGAATGAAAAGCGTATCTATGAGTCAGACGATTTGATGGAGTCGATGAAAAAAGAGGAGAGGAAGAAAAGTCATGCCTGGAATGTGGCGTTGTTTCAGGGAGATAAAGGGATGCATGAGGCTACCCCTTGGTATGCTGCCGATTATGATGATAGCAATTGGACAGAAACAGATTTGTTTACTTCCGGCTGGGCAACAAACGGACTGAATACCGTCAATGGCTCCCACTGGTTCCGTAAAGACTTTCAGGTGTCTGCACAACAGGCGGGAGAGAAAGCGACTCTTCGTTTGGGATGCATCGTAGATGCAGATTCGGTCTATGTAAATGGCACATTTGTGGGGACTGTCTCTTATCAGTATCCTCCCCGTATCTACACCATTCCTGCCGGATTGTTGAAAGCCGGAAAAAATACAATAACCATACGCCTTTTCAGTTATGGCGGTCGTCCTCAATTTGTAAAGGAAAAGCCTTATAAAATCCTTTTCGGAAAAGGTCAGCCGGAAAAAGGAGAATCGGAGATCAATTTGGAGGGGAGTTGGAAATATCATCTCGGTGCTCCTATGCCCGCTGCTCCGGGACAAACGGCTTTTCATTATAAACCCACAGGACTGTATAATGCAATGATTGCTCCTTTGCTGAACTATACGGTATCCGGTGTCATCTGGTATCAGGGAGAATCGAATGTCTCACGCAGAAATGAGTATAAAGACTTGTTGACGGCTATGATTAGCGATTGGAGACAACGATGGAATAAGTCGGATATGCCTTTCTATATCATTGAGCTGGCGGATTTCCTTTCACCCACAGATAAAGGAGGACGCACTGCCTGGGCGGAATTCCGGAAAGCGCAGGCGGAAGTAGCCGATACAAATAAAAATGTTACTCTGATTAAAAATAGTGATTTAGGAGAATGGAATGATATTCATCCATTGGATAAAAAGACGCTAGGGCAACGAGTGGCAGCAGCTATCTTGATAGAAATGAATACGAAAAACAGAAAATGACCAATTTATCTATTTTATGGAGAATACAATAAAGACCAATGAAGCGAAAGGTTTCTATAAACTCTCTTGGCTTCAACGTATAGGATTCGGTTCCGGTGATTTGGCGCAAAACCTTATTTACCAGACCGTATGTATGTATCTGCTGATTTTTTATACCAATGTATATGGACTTAAACCGGAAGTGGCAGCCGTGATGTTTCTTATTGTCAGGATAGTGGATGTCCTTTGGGATCCTCTGGTGGGTGCTTTCGTCGATAAACACAATCCTAAACTAGGTAAATACCGTTCATATCTTATTTGGGGAGGAATTCCGCTGACTGGTTTTGCTATTCTTTGTTTTTGGAACGGCTTTTCGGGTTCACTGTTCTATGCCTATTTCACTTACGTTGGATTATCCATGTGTTATACATTGATTAATGTGCCTTATGGAGCACTGAATGCGTCACTTACCCGCGATACGAATGAAATCACGGTGTTGACGTCAGTGCGTATGTTTCTTGCCAATTTGGGTGGTTTGGCTGTGGCATACGGTATTCCGATACTGGTGAAGGTGTTGTCTCCCGATGGTAAAATCAATACTACTGCATCTGCTAACGCATGGTTTATTACGATGACTATTTATGCTGTTATCGGATTGGCGTTATTGATGTTCTGCTTTAGCCAGACGAAGGAGCGTGTGGTTATGGATCAGGAGGAGACATCTAAAGTAAAAGTGTCCGACTTGTGGGTAGAATTTTGTAGAAATAAACCTTTGCGTATTTTGGCGTTCTTTTTCATTACTGCTTTTGCAATGATGGCGATTGGTAATTCTGCCGGTTCATATTATATGATTTATAATGTACGTGCACCGGAGATGTTACCTTATTTCATGGCCTTGGGCTCGATACCCGCATTCATTTTCATGCCGATGGTACCTGCCATTAAACGTGCCATTGGAAAAAAGCAAATGTTTTATGTATTCCTTTCAGTCGCTATATTGGGTATGGCATTGCTGTATATTATTTCTGTGGTTCCGGTACTCAAAACGCAGATATGGTTGGTCTTTGTGGCGCAGTTCATAAAATCGACGGGAGTCATTATTGCGACAGGGTATATGTGGGCTTTGGTTCCCGAAGTAATTTCGTATGGCGAATATACTCATGGTAAACGTATTTCGGGTATAGTCAATGCTTTGACTGGTATTTTCTATAAAGCGGGAATGGCTCTTGGAGGAGTTGTACCGGGACTTGTTATGGCTTTTGTCGGATTCGACCAGACAAATGAAGTGTCACAATCACCTTTTGCCGAACAGGGAATACTGTGGCTCGTAGCCGTTATTCCGGCGTTGTTGCTTTTGGTCGCTATGTTCATTATTTCTAAATATGAATTGGAAGATAATGTGATTGACAATATAAATGAGGAGATAGAATCGCGCTGTAAAAAAGGCGAATAGATAAGATAGTAGAATGTTTATTACTCAAAAATATAACGTATGAAACTCAAACGAATAATTCTGTTATTATTGACAGTGATGTTTTCTTTTTCTTATGGAGAAGTTTTTGCGAAAGATGGAAATTCGCTGAAAAAGGCTTTGAAAAACAAGTTTTTGATTGGCGTGTCAGTGAACACACATCAAAGTTCCGGTAAGGATGTCGCAGCTGTTGAAATTGTAAAGAAGAATTTTAATTCCATCGTGGCGGAAAACTGCATGAAGTCTTCTGTCATTCATCCGAAAGAAAATAAGTATAATTTTGCGCAGGCAGATGAATTTGTCAGTTTTGGTGAGAGCAATCAAATGGCTATCATTGGTCACTGCCTGATTTGGCATTCACAATTGGCTCCTTGGTTTTGCGTAGATAAGGACGGGAATAATGTTTCTCCGGAAGTCCTGAAGAAACGGATGAAAGACCATATCACTACCATCGTGAAACGCTATAAAGGCCGTATCAAAGGCTGGGATGTAGTAAATGAAGCGATTGAAGATAATGGAGCATATCGCAAGACAAAGTTTTATGAGATTCTGGGGGAAGAATATATCCCATTGGCTTTCCAATATGCACACGAGGCCGATCCGGATGCCGAACTTTACTACAATGACTACTCAATGGCCCAACCGGGGAGAAGAGAAGCCGTCGTGAAAATGGTGAACGATTTGAAAAAACGTGGAATCCGTATTGATGCCATAGGTATGCAAGGACACATCGGCATGGACTACCCGAAAATCTGTGAATTTGAGAAGAGTATGCTGGCCTTTGCCGGAACAGGAGTGAAGATAATGATAACAGAACTGGATTTGACGGTGATACCATCACCGAATCCCAATGTAGGTGCAGAAGTTTCCGCTTCCTTTGAATATAAGAAAGAGATGAATCCTTATCCGGATGGATTACCGGAAGAGGTATCGAAAGCATGGACTGAAAGAATGAATGACTTTTTCCGTCTGTTCCTGAAACATCATAACCTTATCACCAGGGTTACTCTTTGGGGAGTAGCCGATCAGAACTCTTGGCGTAATGACTGGCCGATGAGAGGCCGCACGGATTATCCGTTACTTTTTGATCGCAATTATCAGCCGAAGCCGGTAGTCGACCTGATTATCAAAGAGACTGAAAAAACAAAATAAGTTTCTAACAGAAAAACCGAAAAAGCATGAAAACAGAAAAAAGATATTTAGTTCCCAGTGATTATATGGCTGACCCTGCCGTACATGTATTTGATGGCAAACTGTATATTTATCCCTCGCACGATTGGGAAAGTGGTATTGCTGAAAATGATAATGGCGATCATTTCAATATGAAAGATTATCACGTGTATTCTATGGATAATGTGATGAACGGTGAAATAAAAGATCATGGAGTGGTGCTTTCCACAGAGGATATTCCTTGGGCGGGCCGTCAACTATGGGATTGTGATGTGGTTTGTAAAGATGGTAAGTACTATATGTATTTTCCATTGAAAGATCAGAATGATATATTTCGTATCGGGGTAGCTGTGAGTGATAAACCTTATGGTCCTTTTATACCGGAAGCTAATCCGATGAAAGGAAGTTACAGCATCGATCCGGCTGTATGGGATGACGGAGATGGTAACTATTATATATATTTCGGTGGATTGTGGGGTGGACAACTTCAACGTTACCGTAATAATAAAGCCTTGGAATCTGCCATTTTGCCGGAAGGAGAGGAGGAGGCAATCCCGTCGCGTGTTGCTCGTTTGAGTGAAGACATGATGGAGTTTGCCGAAGAACCCCGTGCAGTGGTAATTCTGGATGAAGACGGTAAGCCATTGACAGCAGGGGATACGGAACGCCGTTTCTTCGAAGCTTCGTGGATGCATAAATATAATGGTAAATACTATTTTTCCTATTCTACGGGAGACACTCATTTGCTCTGCTATGCAACAGGTGATAACCCTTATGGTCCGTTTACTTATCAGGGAGTCATTCTGACTCCGGTGGTAGGATGGACTACTCACCATGCTATTGTAGAGTTTAAAGGTAAGTGGTATCTGTTTCATCACGATTGTGTACCATCAGAGGGAAAGACTTGGCTCCGTAGCTTGAAAGTCTGTGAACTTCAGTATGATGCAGACGGGCGAATCATTACTATCGAGGGAAAAGATGAATAATAGGATACATTAAAACAACCGCCTCTATTTGAAAAACATACCTACTTTTACCAGAATATTAGGTAATAGGGATTTTTCAGGTAGAGGCGGTTATTATTAACTATGAATGCTTAATTTACTTATGCTATCATACTGTAAATTAATTGTGATAACATACTTTGTACTATGAGAAATATATTTGCATTGACATTCACTTTGTTTTTTTGCTTTTCTTCTATTTGGGCAGAAGATGGAAGTGCCTTGTGGCTTCGTTATGCATCGGGAGCGAAAGCGGAAATTACCAGCAAGAAACAATCACCTACATTACGTATTGCGGTTTCCGAATTACAGAACTTCTGGCAGGGAGGAATCCCGGTTACTTTGGAGGTCCGGAACAATAAAGAACTTCGTGCACTTGGAAATGAGGGATATACGATTCAGACCTCCAAAGGTGGCAGTCAAATAACGATAGCTTCTTCCGGTGAACAAGGAGTACTTTATGGAACGTATCATTTACTCCGTCTGCAAGCTACCGGACAACTACCGGAATCAGCTTTGCAATCCCTCAATATCTCCGAACGACCTGATTATCGAATTCGTATCCTGAATCATTGGGATAACTTGGATGGTACAATCGAACGCGGATATGCCGGACATTCACTTTGGAAATGGGACGAACTTCCGTCTGTTGTCTCTCCCCGTTATGAAGCCTACGCTCGTGCCAATGCTTCTATCGGCATTAATGCCACTGTAATAAACAATGTCAATGCAAGTCCTAAGATACTATCTAATGATTATTTGCAGAAAGTCAAAGTCTTGGCCGACGTTTTCCGCCCTTATGGCTTGAAAATATATCTTTCTATCAATTTCTCTTCTCCCGCAGCTTTAGGCGGTTTATCCACTTCCGATCCGTTGAATAAAGAAGTGATAAACTGGTGGAAGCAGAAAGCCAAAGAGATTTATTCTCTGATTCCCGATTTCGGAGGTTTTCTGGTGAAAGCGAATTCCGAAGGGCAGCCCGGTCCGTGTGATTACGGACGGACTCATGCCGAAGGGGCCAATATACTTGCCGATGTGTTGAGGTCCTATCATGGCATTGTGATGTGGCGCGCTTTCGTTTATTCTCCTACCGACAGCGACCGTGCCAAACAAGCCTATCTTGAATTTGAACCTTTGGATGATAAATTTCGGGATAATGTTATTGTGCAGATCAAGAACGGTCCGATAGATTTCCAACCCCGTGAACCATTCAGCCCGCTGTTCGGAGCCATGAAAAAGACGGCAGTTATGCCCGAATTTCAAATCACACAAGAGTATCTTGGTTTTTCCAATCATCTTGCATTCCTTGCTCCTATGTGGAAAGAGTGTTTAGACAGTGATACTTATCTGCAAGGCAAAGGCTCTACCGTTGCCCGTGTGACAGATGGTTCTTTATTCTTTCATCCGCTCACGGCTATTTCCGGAGTGGCAAACATCGGTGATGATACTAATTGGTGTGGACATCCTTTTGCTCAAGCCAACTGGTATGCTTTCGGACGATTGGCATGGAAACATTCGCTCTCTTCCGAACAGATAGGAGAAGAATGGTTGAAACAGACTTTTCTTCCCGTTACCGGTGCGCAAACCGATACTCCGGCAGGAGAAGTCATTCAAAAAGAGCAGATCGACGCTCAACTCTCCCTTCTCAACTCCCAAGTGCTTCAGAAATCGAGAGAAGCAGTAGTAGACTACATGATGCCTCTCGGCTTGCATCATATCTTTGCATGGGGACATCATTACGGACCGGAACCCTGGTGTGATATTCCCGATGCTCGCCCGGATTGGCTGCCTCCTTATTACCACCGTGCCGACAACATGGGAATAGGTTTCGACCGCAGCAGTACAGGAAGTAATGCTACCGGACAATACCATTCTCCATTATGCGAGCAACTGGACAATGTGAATACTTGTCCGGAGAATCTGCTCCTTTGGTTTCACCATGTCCCTTGGAATCATCAGATGAAGAGCGGACGTACACTTTGGGCAGAACTGTGCTACGCGTATGATCGTGGTGTAAACGAAGTGAGAAACTTTCAAAAAGTGTGGGACAGGATGGAACCGTATATTGATTCCGAACGTTTTCGTGATGTGCAACACCGCCTGAAGATTCAGGCACGGGATGCTGTCTGGTGGCGGGATGCTTGTTTGCTTTACTTCCAGCAATTCAGCAGACAATCGATACCTTACGAATTGGAACGTCCCATACACGAGTTGAAAGATATGATGGAATACAAATTGGATATTACCAATTTTGAATGTCCACCTTATGGGTTTAGTAAGTAAATAAAGATATTCCTTCTACGGAACGAATAAGAATATGTTTGCAATTTGGCGTCTTTTATGATAAAATTGTTACCTTTGCGGGCAATAATAAAACAGAATAAAAGAATATGAACCAAAATACATTCTGCATGGCGGGGGGCGTAGCACGCAACCCGCTTGTGCGTTTAGCCAAACCCATCACGGCAACTATCGGAGCGAATGAACACATAGCTATTGTAGGTCCCAATGGTGGCGGTAAAAGTCTTTTTGTAGATACCCTGATCGGAAAATATCCATTGCGTGAAGGAACCGTACAATATGATTTTTCCCCCTCTGCCACCCAGACTCTTTATGATAATGTGAAATACATTGCTTTCCGTGATACCTATGGAGCTGCCGATGCCAATTACTACTACCAGCAGCGTTGGAATGCTCACGATCAGGATGAAGCTCCTGATGTTCGTGAGATGTTGGGAGAAATCAAGGACGAGCAACTACAACGCGAACTGTTTGAACTCTTCCGTATCGAACCGTTGCTCGACAAGAAAATTATTCTCCTTTCCAGCGGTGAATTACGTAAATTCCAGCTAACCAAAACCCTGTTGACTGCTCCTCGAGTGTTGATTATGGATAATCCGTTTATCGGACTGGATGCTCCTACGCGTGAACTGTTGTTTTCTTTGCTCGAACGTCTGACAAAAATGTCGTCCGTACAGATCATTCTGGTACTTTCCATGCTCGATGATATACCTTCATTCATCACTCATGTCATTCCTGTGGACAAAATGGAGGTCTTTCCTAAAATGGAACGTGAAGCCTATCTGGAAGCTTTCCGCAGTAGAGATGTGGTTACCTCTTTTGATGATTTGCAGCAACGGATTATAGATTTGCCATCTGATGGCAACAATTACGATTCGGAGGAAGTAGTAAAACTTAATAAGGTCAGTATCCGTTATGGCGACCGAACTATTCTGAAAGAACTGGACTGGACAGTCCGTCGTGGTGAGAAGTGGGCGTTGAGTGGTGAGAACGGTGCTGGGAAATCGACTCTGTTGAGCCTTGTCTGTGCAGACAATCCGCAATCGTATGCCTGTGACATCAGTCTCTTCGGACGGAAAAGAGGGACGGGAGAAAGTATTTGGGAAATCAAGAAACATATTGGTTACGTAAGTCCGGAGATGCACCGTGCTTATCTTAAAAATCTGCCCGCTATTGAGATTGTAGCCAGTGGTTTGCATGACAGTATCGGTCTGTATAAACGTCCTCAACCGGAACAGATGGCTATCTGTGAGTGGTGGATGGATATATTTGGCATTGCAGATTTGAAAGATAAACCATTCCTGCAACTATCCAGTGGAGAACAACGTTTGTCCTTGTTGGCAAGAGCTTTCGTCAAAGACCCGGAACTGCTGATTCTGGATGAACCGCTTCATGGCTTGGATACTTATAATCGTCGACGGGTAAAGAAAGTGATTGAGGCTTTCTGCCGACGCAAAGATAAGACGATGATTATGGTGACACATTATGAATCGGAACTTCCCAACACTATAACAGATCGTATTTTCTTAAAGAGAAACCGGTAAACATTGTTTTCTGATATTTATTTTGAATTTAGATTTTAGTTAATCGGATGCGTAAACCAGAAACAAGAACCTTTCCCCGGTTCTGATTCCACTCCGATTTTGCCGCCTAACTGTGTGACGATACTTTGACAGATAGGGAGTCCCAGCCCTGTGCCGGCAATAAAATTATTCAATTTCACGAATCGGGTAAAGATAGCTTCCTGCTTTTCCGGTTCGATGCCCATTCCCGTATCTTGAACCGAGAATCTGACTTCATTTCCGTTGATTCGGTAATCAATAACAATACTGCCCTCGGAAGTAAATTTCAGAGCATTCGTTACAAAATTCAGCAATACCTGATACAACCTGTTTTTGTCGCTGGTAAAAGTAAGCTCGGGCAGTTCCGGTGCTAAGAGAATCTCTACTTGCTCTGTAGCCCTTACCTGCATAGATTGTAGCAGTTCGTTGCAAAGTTGTTGTGCATCCACTTGTTCCGGGATAATGTCGAAAGTCCCTGCCTCAATCTTTGACAAGTCAAGAATATCCGAGATCAGTTGTAACAAGAGCTTGTTGTTTTCTTCAATAATCGTTGCATACAGATGTTTTTCTTCTGCATCCTCCGCTTCCTCAAGCAAACTGGAAAAGCCTACTATCGCATTGAGCGGGGTACGTATCTCATGACTCATATTCGCAAGAAAAGCAGATTTTAGCCGGTCGGCTTCTTCAGCTTTCTCTTTGGCGCCAATCAGCATCCGCTCTGTCTCTTTCAGTTCGGTAATATCAAAGTTGATACACAGCATTTCGATGATATTGTCCTGGGGCTGGTAATTCCTTACTAATACGTTAACCCGTGTCCAAGTGTAATTTCCATCTGCTCTGCGAATCCGGACATCGCGGGATAGCTTGGAACTTTCTCCTTTTATCACTTTATCCAGGAAGTCGATCATCACAGCCCGATCTTCTGAATGGAAATGGGAATGAATGCCGATGATTTCCGGCAATGGGGTACCCTCTTCTTCACCTACATTCCTGTACCAGCTTCTCAAAGCATACCCATCCCGACTCAAAGCATCGAAGTGCGCGTAACCTACTTTGGCATAATCTCCTACCAGGTCGAAAAAACTCTCGAATTCCTGAATCTTATTATAAGCAATTGTATCTTCGGTCTTGTCTACATTAATTAAGAGGTAGTTGATAGGTTCGTGATTGTGATCGTATAGAGTGGTGACTTTGGTTGTTAAGTCAATGAAACCGGTTGTACTGTTAGGCTGATAATATTTGTTGATTTTGGAAAAGTCATACCGGAATGTAAAATCTGCGTTCTCATTGTCTTTTATTTTCTGTTTTATCTCTTCCGGCAATATAGGATTCTCGAAAATGTTGACTCCCAAAATATCTTCTTTATTGGAAATTCGGAACATTTCCATATCTTTTTTATTCAGGTCGACCATTTGACCGTCCTTATCATATAATTCGATGCCTACCGGAAGATTCTTATATATATTATGAAGGATCCGCTCGCTATTTTGTAGAGCCTGGTGTGCAGATGCTATATGAATTCCCTCTTGGGTTTCGGCAATTCCATATACTTTGGTGTTACCATTTTCGTCTGTTTCCTGGAAGCATGCCTTGCTACGAATCCATACATGACCTTTGGGAGTATCAAACAAGTATATTTCTTCTACATTTTTGTTGAATTCCACCTTAAAAAAGTAAAAGATAGTATGATTGTATCACAAGGAAAGTATGTATTACAAAGAAAATGGGCATATATGAGCAGAGTATCAATAAATTATCTTCGTGTAAAAAAAGTAATCGAAGCATTCTGTACGCGTAAAGATAAAGCGAAGATTAAATCAACGTCCAGATGAATGGAAACGGCCGGATATAGTTGTGAATCGTATCTTTCTGGAGAGAAACATAGTGTCAAAATATAAAGAGTCAGACGATGGGAATAGAATATGTCTATAACAACAAATGTATTTATATGAATTATAATCTTTTTTAATAAATAGAATGTTTTTTGCTCCAATTGGTTATCTTTGCGCTCTATGAAACGCAAAAAGTAACTAGAAATACATGAATGATAGTCAAAATGCTATAACTGTTATATACAGGGAACATTGGCAAAAACTCTATATTCATGCATATAATCTGCTGAATGATGAGGAAAGCGCAAAAGATGTGGTGAACGATGTCTTTTGTTCGGTGCTTGAGAGCAACGAACGGTTGACAACGGAAGAGGATCTGCTGCCGTTATTTTTCGTCATGGTGCGAAATCGTTGTATTGACCAAATACGTCATCAGAACGTGGTGCATAAAAATGCGGAAAGATATCTGGAAGAACTTTACAGTGGCTGGACTGTGAAAGAATACCGTGAGTATGAAGACAAGATAAACCGGATGCAGGAGAGTATTCGCCAGATGGCTCCACAAATGCGAACCGTAGTGGAAGAATTCTTCTTAAATGAAAAGAAATGTGCGGAAATCAGTGAAAAGTTACGTATTAGTGATAATACCGTTAGAACGCACATTGCCAGAGCTTTAAAGATACTCCGAAAACAATTAACCATCTTTTTTTAAAAAAAATCCTATCGGGGTGTCATCAGTTTCAGTAACCTTTACGTGTTTAATGAAACTATTGACACTATGATAGACCATTCAGATAAAAAATTAGATTATGCACTTCGTGCCATACAACATCCACAATTAAGAGAAACTGATGAATTTCTTCAGTGGATAGGTATACCTGAAAATAAAGAACTTTTCTTGGAATTAATGGCTTGTAAGGAAGCTGTGATACGTGAGAATCTGCAACGGAAACGCAAGTACAGAAAGAAAATGCGTATCTTGGCAATTGCTTCTTCTGCTGCAGCTGTCTTGATACTGGCTTTTCTGATTCCTTCTTTGCTTCCTTCCACTTCTTTACCTGTAGAACAGCCGATACGTTTTTTTGCTGCGAACAACAATGATGAACATGTGGTCCTACAAATGGATGGTCGTAGTGAACAGCAGTTATTGACAGACAGTGTGATGGATGTGAAAGACTGGAAAACTGTCTCGGCAGACACTGTATGCTGTCAGACTTTGACTACACCACGTGGAAAAGATTTTCTGCTGGTACTGGCTGATGGGACTAAGGTATGGCTCAATGCTGAAAGTCGTTTGCGCTACCCTGTGGCATTTAATGGAAAAGAACGACGTGTGGAACTAGAAGGGGAGGCTTGCTTTGAAGTGGCAAAAGATGCCGAACATCCGTTTATTGTATGTGCTAATGGCATGAATACCATGGTGCTGGGAACTAAATTCAACGTGCGTTCCTATAGTGTTGAAGATCGTCATGTAACTTTGGTGAATGGTAAGGTGCAGGTCACAAACACAGTTAACAATAAGTCGGTAACATTACGTCCGGGACAGGATTTGACCTATACGGAAACCGGAGAGGAAAAAGTATCAGAAGTGAATATCGCTACATATACAGCCTGGACAGAGGGAATGTTCTACTTTGAGGATGTGCCGTTGGAAGAAATCATGGGTGCTTTGGGAAGATGGTATAATGTGAATATCGATTTTGAGCGGTGCGAACTGTACCATATCAGGTTGAACTTCTGGGCTAATAAAAATACCCATTTGGATGAAGCATTGGAACTGCTGAATAAGTTGGAGAAAGTGCAGGTGGACTATCAGGGCGGGACCATTACAATCAAGCAGATTTAACTATACAAATACAACTCTTATGAAAAAGCAACAAATTACATTATTAGAAAAAAGAACTAAAAAAAAGCTTGTGTGGATGAGAACTGCCTTTCTATTGCTGGTGTTTACAGCAACAGCCTTGCAAGGATGGGCGCAGAATGCAGAAAACAGGCAGATTTCTTTAGAGATGAAAAACGAACCGCTCGGTTCGGCCTTGAAACAGTTCAGCAATGTATCTGGTTATAAGGTGAATTTTCCCAGTGAAGACGTTGCACCCTATCGTGTAACTGTGAGTATATATCAGATGGCTCCTTTTGCAGCACTTCAGAAGATTCTGGAAGGAAAGCCTTTTGAGTATGATGTGAAACAAAATTTCATCACTGTCCGTAAAGTGAAAGCTACCTCGACAACTGCTTCAGGTAAGTTCAGAAATGTTGGGGGACAGGTAGTGGATGAGGGTGGTAATCCTTTGCCGGGAGCAAATATCAAAGTGCTCAATAGTCCTTTTGGTGCTATTGCAGATGCAGAGGGAAACTTTACTTGTAAAGTTCCGGTGGATGTACATACATTGGAAGTGTCTTTCGTCGGTATGCAGTCGGAAAAGGTTTCTGTTAAAGACCGTAACAATATCCGGGTGATAATGCATGAGGACAAGCAACAATTGGGGGATGTTGTGGTGACGGGCTATCAGCGTATTAGCCGTGAACGTTCTACTGCAGCTTTCGGTTTCGTTGATTCCGAACAACTGAACAGACAGATGCACAGTGACCTGGCCTCATCTCTGGAAGGGCAGATAGCAGGTTTGCGTATGAATATTAATCCGAATACGGGTGATATGAGTCCTATTCTTCGTGGAGTAGGTACGTTCTCGGATGACGTAGGAACAAATCCGCTGATCGTTGTGGACGATATGCCAACCAATTTAAGCTTGAGCGAGATAAATCCTTATAATGTGGAAAGTATCACAGTCTTGAAAGATGCTGCCGCTGCTAGTATTTATGGTGCTTTGGCAGCCAATGGTGTTATTGTAGTGACCACGAAACAAGCTCAGAAAGAAGGTGCGCACGTGAGTATTAATGCAGACTGGTTTATCACTACCAAACCAAGTTTCAAGAGCTTGAACTTAGCTTCAACAAGTGATATTATTGATTATCAAACAGCTGTTTTTGATGCTAATGTAGCGGAAAAAGGAAGTGCGGCGAATTTTTTATCTTCTTTTCAGTACAATTATTATAATCCCTTGTTCCAACTCTATCTGGATCAGGCCAATGGAGATATTACCAGTAGTGAAGTAAATGCTACGTTGGGACAATGGCGTAATAATGATTATTATAAGGAATATCGTGATAATGCTTGGCGTACGGCTATAACCCAGCGCTATAATGTAACTGTATCACAGAAAGCCGGAAATAGCAATCATTTCCTTTCTTTCAATTATGAAAAGGATAGTCAGCGCGTTATTAGTAGTAAAAGCAATAAAATTTCTTTGTACTATAAATCGAATTATGCGGTCACAAACTGGTTGAATCTGAATGCCGGAGTGGACGTACGTATGGGACGTAGTCATACTCCGAATAGCAGTTATACCAGCTATACCCTGCAACAACGATATGAGCGGATATTGGATGCCGACGGTAACCATTATACTTCTCCTTATGTGAATGTAGGTGCATATCCTTCCTATAATGGGAGTGTTGTAAGAAAAGCTGAAGGTGTCTCACCTTATAGAACGTTTGGTTTCAATGTACTTGATGCATTGGAGGAAAGCATAACAAAGTCACATGATGTTAGTATTCGTCCGTTTGTAAGTTTACAGGCTCGTTTCCTGAAAATGTTCAAATACAACTTCATGTATCAATATGAATGGAATAAAGGTAAGAGTGAACTATTTGAGTCGGAAAATACTTATGCAATGCGTATGCTACATAACAGTATGGTTGATACAAATGGAAAAGCACAATTGCCGCAAGGGGGACGTTTTTCTCAGACAGAAGTTGAAAGTAAGCGTTACACGGTACGAAACCAAATAGACTTTGATAAAACTTGGAAGGACCATGCAGTAACTGCCATTGCCGGTCTGGAATTTCGTGAAAATAAGATTCCGACACCTGCCCGCCAATTGTTGTATGGCTACGATCCGCAAACATTAACTTCTGATTTTATGAATTGGCAAGCCTATCGTGACGGTGTAGGAACCAGTGCTCTTTCTGACAGAACGATTACTTTATCGGGGCTGTCTGCTACTTTGCACGAGTCACGCCATCGTTATGCGTCTTTTTATGCAAATGCAGGATACTCTTATCTGTCACGTTATAATCTTTCCGGAAGTATTCGTTGGGATCAAGCCGATTTGTTCGGGCTCGATATACGTAATCAGCGCCATCCTTTGTGGTCAGTCGGTGCGTCTTGGATTCTGTCGGAAGAATCATTCATGAAAGAGATTTCCTGGCTGGATTACCTTAAACTACGTATGACGTACGGTATTAACGGTAATGTAGATCAAGCTTCGACTACCTATTTTGTTGTAAAGAAAAAAACACAGAGCAATCCCATCAAAACGACTTATTTGACTTACGAGGATGATGATCTGCCGAATCCGAAGCTTCGCTGGGAGAAAACGGCTACTTACAATATAGGATTAGATTTCCGTCTTTTCAAGAATCTGATAAGTGGAACTCTGGAGTATTATAATCGTCACTCATCTGATTTGTTGGTACGCCGATATATGGATCCGACTTTAGGAGCTGGCTCACGTGTAGTAAATAATGGTGAGATGCGTAATCGTGGTGTAGAGCTTTCCCTTTCAGCCAATATCATACGTAAGAAAGACTGGAACTTCGCTGTAGATTTTAACTTTGACCATAATAAGAACAAAATGTTGAAGGTGGATCATAGTGAATCCGACAATGCGAGCCTCTTTATAAAGAGTCCGCTGAACTATTTTATGGAAGGTACTAGTTATAATACGTTATGGGCTTACCGTATAGATCGTATGGAGAATGGATATCCGGTAGCAGTGGACAAAGATGGAAATGATCTGGTGAAATTCAATGAAGATGGTACGGTAGCCAGTATCACTTCTGGTTCTTCGCTCAAAGGTACTGATGACTTGGTGAACCTTGGTTCGCTGACTCCGAAATTCAGCGGGTCAGTAGGGTTAAGATTCAACTATAAGAATTTTGATTTGAATGCATTCTTTGTGTATGCTGGTGGTAATAAACTGCGTAACAGTGTATTAAAAATGGATGACCAGTTAGGTACTCAAACCTTGAAAGGAATTGCCAACCGTTGGACTGCGGATGATTCGAATGCACAGGTACGTATGTACCTCGATATACCGGCACAGGTAAAAACTTATGCAACAACTTTCCAGGATTGGTGGCAATTTGGTGACATCAATGTGAAAGATGCAGGTTATGTGAAATTGCGTAGTTTGAGTGTAGGATATAACTTGCCGTTTATGGTTTGCCAGTACCTCCGCCTCTCTTCTCTGAAAGTGAAAGTGCAGGTAAATAATCTGTTTACCTGGTGTAAGGCAGGAAGTGATATTGATCCGGAAAGCTATGGAATGAATGACGGTACACGTGGCATCGCTTCTCCTAAGACTTACTCCATCGGATTATCAACAAGTTTCTAACCATTTAAAAGATATAAGATATGCGTAAATTACTTTATATATTGCCAGTTATTCTCATATTGGGTTTTGCAGCCTGTGAAGACTATGTGGATATTACTCCTACAGGCAAGAAAACGGTGGATTCTACTGATACTTATTATGAATTGATAGCCCTGCCCAACCGGGCCTACCATCCGGCAGCTTTTGCCTTGTTGAGCGATAATGTCTGGTCGAAAGAATCGAATATCATAGGTAATGAATTTATTTCATGGGATGGTATTAACATGACTTTTAATGAGGCAGCTAACCGGAAAGAGCTAAGTGATAACAATTTATATGAAAATTGTTATACATATATCCTACGGTCAAATATCGTAATTTCATTGGTTGATGCTAGTCTGGGTGATAAAGATGTTAAGGAATTGGCAAAAGCGGAAGCAAAGATCATGCGTGCCTGGGATCACTTTATTCTGATAAATACATTTGCGAAAGCATATAATCCGGAAACTGCAGCCACTGACGGTGGAGTTGCTATCATTGATAAATATGATTTGGAGGCTACTCCAACCAAATCTACGGTTGCTCAAGTATACGATTTTATTATTAAGGATATAGAAGAAGCGCTTCCTTATTTACAGGAAGAGCCGGTGAATGTATATCATCCGTCAAAAGCTTTTGGATATGCGTTGGCTGCCCGTGTTTATCTGTTCCATCGAGATTGGAAAAAAGCAAAAGAAGCTGCCGAAGAATCATTGAAGTTGAATAATACCCTGATTGATTATATTGATTTGGGAGCTAAAGGAGGTCCGACTAAGGTTACTACTTATGCCAAAGGCGGTAACCCGGAAGTGCTGAACTATGCTTATATGGGTGGTCCTACTGAAGTTTTGGCCTTTTGTTATGGTATGCTTAGCCCGGAGATGGTACAACTTTTCGGGCAGAATGATGAACGTTTGAACCAATTCTTTAAAACGAGTGACAACAGTATATACTACTTTGACGAAGGTTCAGGAGCTGCTTTGTGGAATACTTCGATTACTTATTCTAAGTTTCAGCCTATGTCTGTGGGAATGCGTACTGCCGAAGTTTACCTGATTCTGGCAGAAGCGAAAGCACGGCTGAAAGATATACCGGGAGCTGTCCAAACATTGAATCAGTTGCGTGAAAAACGAATCAAGGGAGCCGAAGCTGTATTGCCGGAACCTGCTACCGAACGTGCGATGGTGCAGGCAATCATTGATGAGCGCCGTAAGGAGTTAATCTCCGGATTTAGTCGCTTCTGGGATTTGAAACGATACAATACGGAAGCTGATTACGCAAAGACAATCACCCGTACTTTCCCGCTGGTATCTACGGATGTCGAGAAAAAGACATATACGTTGAAGCCGGATTCACGGTTGTATATCATTCCATTCCCGTTGGCTGCCCGTGAAAAAAATCCGAACCTGACAATGAACACTAACGAATAAAAAAAATAAAGAGAAAACTATGCGAAAGATTTTGATGATGGCTGTGTTGGCGTTCCTGTCCTTGCAAGGTGTGGGAGCTCGTGCCAGTGGTATATCTCTTCTGGAAAGTGGAAAGAAGAAACTGGTAGCACAGGAAGATACGGTCAAGAAAGACACTGTTAAGAAAGTAACGGCTTATGAAAAACTGTTGAAAGATGGAGGAAGTGAATGTGAGGGTATGTTTACGGTACGCCACATCAAAGATAACTGGTATTTTGAAGTGCCGGATACTCTTTTAGGACGGTTGTTGTTGGCTGTGACCCGGTTTAAAGCAGTGCCACAGGGTTTCAAAATGCTTAGCGGAGAAGAGGTGAACCGGAGTGTTGTTTATTGGGAACAGCATGATGATAAGACTCTCTTTTTACGCGAATATGTGCAATCACAGTTTGCCCGTCCGGGTGATAACATTGCCGAGGCATTGAAACAATCGACTGTAGATCCTGTAATCTATAAGTTTGATGTAATCGGTAGAAATCCGGAGACTCAGGCACAGCTCATTGATGTATCAAAACTTTTTTTAGGTGATAATAAATTGTGTGGCTTTACCTCAAGCGACCGTTCCATTCTTGGCATCGGTACTTTAGCCCAGGACCGCACATTTATGGATACGATAAAAACCTATCCTATCAACGTGGAGGCAGTGACTTTGCGTACTTATAGTATTAGTGCTGGTAGACTACCGGCTGCACAGACTGGTTCGGTGACTGTGAAACTGAATACAAGCATCGTGATGTTACCCAAAGAACCGATGCAGCCACGGTTTGCCGATGACCGGGTGGGATTTTTCCAAAACTCGTTGACCGAATTTTCGGACGACCAGCAGACTACCGATCGTGGAGCCATCATCCAGCGCTATCGGTTGGAACCGAAAGATCCGGAACGTTACCGTCGGGGACAACTCTCCGAACCGAAAAATCCCATTATCTACTACATTGATCCGGCAACACCGAAGAAGTGGATACCTTATCTTAAAGCAGGTGTCGAAGACTGGAATACAGCATTTGAAGCTGCCGGATTCAAGAACGCTATAATAGCTAAAGAATGGTCGAACGATCCCAATATGAGTTTGGACGATGCGCGTTATAGTGTGATACGTTATCTACCCTCCGAAACGGAGAATGCTTACGGTCCGCGTATTGTCGATCCGCGTAGTGGAGAAATTATGGAAAGTCATATTTGTTGGTATCACAACGTAATGAACTTACTCAAAAAGTGGTATATGGTGCAGTGCGGGCCACTGGATAAGCGCGCACGCACGATGACTTTTGACGACAAATTAATGGGCAGTCTGATTCAGTTTGTCTCTTCACATGAAGTGGGGCATAGTATCGGCTTACGGCACAATATGGCAGCCAGTTCGGCTACTCCGGTAGAGAAACTGCGTGATAAAGCTTGGGTAGAAGCCAATGGTCATACGGTATCAATCATGGATTATGCGCGGTTTAATTATGTAGCCCAACCGGAAGATCGGATTTCCGAAAAAGGATTGTTCCCTCGTATCGGTGTTTATGACAAATGGGCTATCCAATGGGGATATCGCTATCGTCCGGAATTTAAGGATCCTTATAAAGAAAAAGACGTATTACGTGCCGAAGTAACCAAAAAACTGCGGGGAGATCATCGCTTGTGGTTTGTTGGTGATGAAGGAAAGGGATTTGATCCCCGTAGCCAGAGTGAGGACTTGGGCGACAATAATATGAAAGCCAATGAATACGGTATAAAGAACCTGAAAAGAGTGATGGAAAACATACTGACCTGGACAGCACAGCCTGACGGAGAGTACACTGACTTAACCACCATTTATAATTCGGTTCGTGCCCAACATCTGAAGTATACCCTGCAAGTGCAGAAGAACATAGGAGGACGCTATACCAATAATTTGCCGGATCTCAAAGTGCATGATTATCTGCCACGCAGTTTGCAGAAAGAAGCTGTTGAATGGTTGGGACGCAATTTGTTTGTAGCTCCGCTCTGGCTCTATCCTGATGAAGTGGTGAGTCGTACCGGAGTCAAGCCGGTGGATGAGATTCGTGACCGCCAAAGCTCTGTTGTAGCTTTGCTACTTGCACCGGGAATGTTGTATAATATTTACTCAACCTCATTGTGTTCTTCGGAATCGTATGCACTCGATGATTATTTGAACGATGTATTTACTGCAATATGGAAACCGTTGAATGATCCCAATGAACTGGAGAATAATTTCCGCCGTCAGTTGCACCGGACTTATCTGGGGTTTGTCGAAGGAATGATTAAACCTAGTAGCAAAGATGGTGCCAATGCGAATCTGGCAATCAGCCGTTCTGATATTCAGCTTTTTGTAGAACAGCATTTAGATAAGATTGAAGAGTCAGTAAAAGAGCAACTTGCTGCTTCTAAGGAGGGAGATCTCAATTACCGGCATTATGCGGCATTGCTGCGCAACGTTCAGAAAATAAAAGAAGGATATTATGGAAAAGATGCTGATACGCGGTCTTCTGATAAATAGCTTTGAGGAAAACGAAGAATAGAAAAAATAGAAAAGTAGAACAGATTTTCTTGTATATATAAACTCTCTCTTATTACTTTTACAGACTTACTCTTCTCTAATGATAACCTTGCTTTGATGAATCATCATCCATAATGCAAGCTTAGAATTAGAGGAGGGTATTTTTTTATATCCCTGATTACTGCATCCCGCTTCTTTGTAGAAAGAATCATTATTTCTGGGTATTGACAACTATTTATTTTCTAGTGAACTTTGTGAAGAAACAATCTGTTGTATATATAAAAAGAAGAAAGGAGAATTTTAGAAATGAAAAAGATAGTATTACTTCGTCACGGAGAGAGTGCATGGAATAAAGAAAATCGTTTTACGGGCTGGACAGATGTAGATCTGACAGAAAAGGGAGTTGCCGAAGCTGAAAAAGCCGGAGAGACATTGAAAGAATATGGTTTCAATTTTGATAAGGCTTATACTTCCTATTTGAAGCGTGCGGTGAAAACCTTGAACTGTGTTCTCGATAAGATGAATCTGGACTGGATACCTGTAGAGAAAAGCTGGCGCTTGAATGAAAAGCATTATGGTGAATTGCAGGGATTGAATAAAGCCGAGACTGCCGAGAAATATGGAGAAGAACAAGTGCTAGTGTGGCGTCGTAGCTATGATATAGCTCCCCATCCTCTTTCAGAAAGTGATTTGAGAAATCCCCGTTTTGATTACCGTTATCATGAAGTACCCGATGCGGAGTTGCCTCGTACTGAATCGTTGAAAGATACCATTGAACGTATTATGCCTTATTGGGAAAGTGATATATTTCCTAGTCTGAAAACAGCTCATACGCTGTTGGTGGTCGCTCATGGCAATAGTTTGAGAGGCATCATCAAGCATCTAAAAAACATCTCCGATGAAGATATTGTCAAGCTGAATCTACCTACGGCTGTGCCTTACGTATTTGAGTTTGATGAAAACCTGAACGTTGCTAATGACTATTTCCTGGGAAACCCGGAAGAGATCAAAAAACTGATGGAAGCAGTAGCCAATCAGGGAAAGAAAAAATAGAAAAGTTACACATTAAAAAAAGAAGTTATGAGTAAAGTAGTAGAATTATTAAGAGATAAGGCCTGTTATTACCTGGACCACACTTGCGAAACCATTGATAAATCATTGATTCATGTTCCGTCTCCCGATACAATAGATAAAATCTGGATTGATTCGGACCGGAGCATCAGAGTATTGAACAGTCTGCAAACGTTGTTGGGACATGGCCGCCTGGCAAATACCGGTTATGTGTCTATACTTCCTGTCGATCAGGACATCGAACATACTGCCGGAGCATCGTTTGCCCCCAATCCGATCTATTTCGATCCGGAAAATATCGTAAAACTGGCTATTGAAGGAGGCTGTAATGGAGTAGCTTCTACCTTTGGGATTCTTGGATCCGTAGCACGTAAATATGCCCATAAAATACCTTTTATCGTTAAGTTGAATCACAATGAATTACTTTCTTATCCTAACAGTTTCGACCAAGTATTGTTTGGTACCGTTAAAGAAGCCTGGAATATGGGAGCAGTAGCGGTAGGCGCCACTATCTATTTCGGTTCGGAACAGAGTCGCCGTCAGCTCGTGGAGATAGCCGAAGCTTTTGAATATGCTCACGAACTGGGGATGGCAACCATTCTTTGGTGTTACCTGCGCAATAATGATTTCAAGAAAGGTGCTGTCGATTATCATGCTGCCGCCGACCTGACAGGACAGGCCGACCGTTTGGGAGTGACTATCAAAGCTGATATTGTGAAACAGAAACTTCCGACTAATAATGGTGGCTTCAAAGCTATCGGTTTCGGAAAGATCGACGAGCGTATGTATACCGAACTTGCTTCCGAACATCCGATTGACCTTTGCCGCTACCAGGTAGCCAACGGCTATATGGGACGCGTTGGTTTGATTAACTCCGGTGGAGAATCTCACGGTTCTTCCGATTTGCGTGATGCAGTCATTACAGCTGTAGTCAACAAACGTGCAGGAGGTATGGGATTGATTAGCGGACGTAAAGCGTTCCAGAAACCAATGAACGAAGGGGTGGAATTATTGAATACTATTCAGGATGTATATCTTGATTCGTCAATAACGATTGCATAATCAGAGATGAATGGAAATAAATTATTATCTTTGACTATTAGATCGTTAACCATTAAAAATTAAGAGTATGAAATTTTTTATTGACACAGCTAATTTGGAGCAAATTCAGGAGGCTTATGACCTCGGAGTACTTGACGGAGTGACTACCAACCCTTCGCTGATGGCGAAAGAAGGTATCAAAGGAACGCAGAATCAGCGTGAACATTATATCAAGATATGTAAGATTGTCAACGGAGATGTCAGTGCCGAAGTGATAGCAACCGATTATGAAGGAATGATTCGTGAAGGTGAAGAACTTGCCGCGCTCAATCCGCATATTGTAGTAAAAGTCCCCTGTATTGCCGATGGCATTAAAGCGATCAAACATTTCACGGAAAAGGGAATCCGTACTAACTGTACATTAGTCTTTTCAGTAGGACAGGCATTACTGGCAGCTAAAGCCGGAGCTACCTATGTTTCGCCTTTTGTCGGTCGTCTGGACGATATTTGTGAAGATGGAGTAGGGCTTGTGGGAGATATTGTACGTATGTATCGTACCTATGATTACAAGACACAAGTGCTCGCTGCTTCTATCCGCAATACGAAACATATTATCGAATGTGTGGAAGTGGGAGCGGACGTTGCTACTTGTCCGTTGAGTGCTATCAAGGGTTTATTGAATCATCCGTTGACGGATTCGGGATTGAAGAAGTTTCTGGAAGACTATAAAAAAGTCAATGGTTGAGTAAGTAATGAAACTTGCAGTATATTAAAATTTTTAGGCACGGATTATTTGCTCAGGTCTTAGAATTCCGTGCCTAAAGAATATTTGTTTTTTCGGGTAGCTGCTCATTACTCTTTTTTCCGTTCCTGTTTTCTCTTCTCCTTATATTGAGTTGGCGTTTCTCCTGTATATTGTTTGAAAGCCGTACTGAAATAGCGTGAAGTAGTGAAGCCGACCTTCTCGGCAATTTCCGTGAACGACATGTCCGTACTGGTGATTAATGTGATCGCTTTCTCCATCCGGAATTTATTAATGTAATCATTGGCTCCCATATCGGTCAGAGCTTTTAGCTTATTGTAAAGGGAAGCCCGGCTCATACCTATCTCCTTGCAGATAAAAGTGACGTCCAGATTGCTGCTATCCAGATGTTCCTGAATAATTTTATTCAGTTTCAGCAGAAATGTTTCATCTGCCTGGCTGAAAGTGCTCTCTTCCGGCGCAGGGACTAATCCTGTATTCAAATATCTTTTCTTGATAGATTCGCGGTTTTTCAATCGGTTGCGAATGATTTCCATTAGCATTTCTATCTCAAAGGGCTTAGTCAGATAAGCGTCCGCCCCGTTCTTGTAGCCACTCAACTGACTTTGTTTATCATCTCTTGCTGTCAGCAGAATGATAGGAATGTGACTGATCGTAATATCTTCCTTTATATTTTTGCAAAGTTCATATCCATTCATTCTCGGCATCATCACGTCACTGACGATAATATCCGGAGCATGATTTCTGGTCAGTTGAAGGGCTTCCACACCATCGGAAGCAATCACTACCCGTTTGAAATATTCTCCCAGTGACTTTTTCAGAAAATCCGTCAAATCCGGATTGTCATCCACCACTAGAATACTGTAAGGACTCGTATCGAACGTATTTTCCTCCGGTAACTGTTCTTTGCTATCATCGTTCATCAATTCGTTCAGATATGCCTTCGGCTGACAGACGATCTCTTCCGATTGTTGTCTCAAGGGTAGTTCAAAGAAGAATGTTGCACCAGCTTCCTGATTATCCCGTGCACCGATGGAGCCTCCGTGTAGTTCTACCAGAATCCTGGAATAAGATAATCCGATACCTGTGCCGCTTTGCTCTCCTGTACCTTGATAGAAACGGGTGAAGAGTTTTTGTGTATTTACTTGTTTCAATCCGTTTCCCCGGTCAATGATGGAGATACGTACGCTATTTTTCTCGGAAAGCAACTCCGATGTAATTGTTATTTCTGCATCTTGTGGACTGTGTTTCAAGGCATTGATAAGCAGATTGCTTAGAATAATCTCACACTTATCTTTATCGAAACTTACAGTATTGACCTGTGGGTCAAGCTGATAGCGGATACGGACGTTTTTAGCTTCACCTTCGCTGACGAAATCTTGGGATACATGTTCAATCCATTGATTGAGAGCATACGGCTGTATCTGCAATTTACTTTCCCCAACCTCCATTTTGCGTACATCGAGTACCATATTAATAAGGTTTTTCATTCGCTGTGACTGGCGATAGATTGCTTTTATAGGTAAATATTGTGTATCTTCGGCAGAAAGCGATTTCAGTATCCGGCTAAGCGGTGCGTGTATGAGCGTTAAAGGTGTGCGCAGCTCATGACTGATATTAATAAGGAAACGTACTTTTTCTTCATATACCTGTTGTTCATGTTCCTTCATTGCCCATTTCAGTTTTTCTTCCTTACGCTTTAGAGTTCTTCGGAAAGTTTCAATAATAGCGGCAGCAGTAAGAACGGTACAGCTAAGAATAAACCACCATGTCCGATACCAGGGAGGGAGAATGGTTAGTTCCAGTACTTCCTGACTGGGAATCCAACTGCCATCTTTAGCTGTACATGAAGCCATAATCTTATAACTTCCCGGAGGAAGTGAACGTATAGCCAGTTCGGGATTGTACGATTCGATTTGCTGGTCATTCAGCCCTTCTATCTGGTATCTGTACACTTTCTGTCGGAAAATGTCCTTCTCTTTCGACATGATCCGGATAGTGATATTACTGTTCCAGGGAGCGGAGATCCCTGTTGGTCGATTGGTTAATTCGTTATTCACGGATTCTCCATTGATGATGACATCGGATAATTGGAGTTGGGGAAGTTCAGAAGTTGTTAATGGTATTTTGCAGTTAATGTGCAGTAAACCTTTTACTCCACCCATATAGACGTCTCCCTGCATACTTAACAGGCGGGGTTTGGAAAGATATTCGTTCTGGATTACGCCGTCTGATTCGCCGAATAGAACGAACTTTTTTTCTTTGATAAGCCAAGCGAAAAGCATGCTGTCAGCTCCTATCCATACTTTTCCTTGCTGGTCGCATACGATCAAAGTGATTTCACTAAATAGAGAGGTCGGGATCGGAGTCTGTATTTTGGTGGCGGGATTGTAGTGTACCAATCCGTAATTGTTCCCAATCCAGAAGTTTCCCTCTTCGTCTCTTGAAACGGAGTTGATGGTCGTGTCTTTCCAGCATCTGTATAGGGCTTTCAGCCGGTTTGTATGGTTGTCCAGTTCATATATGTGCTTCGTATCATTTAGATAAGTGGTGTTCCTATAATTGCCGATTGGCAGGAGAGCACCGATAATATCTTGTTCTTCCTGTTCTATAGCGGTACTGAAAGTACGTGTATTCAAATCATATATATAGATATGTTCTCCAAGGAACAGAATGCTGTGATGAGTGTTCCGGAGTAGATTTACAGCCTTGCCTCGATTGCATAAGAGTGCTGTTGTTTCAGCGTCGACAATGGTGAAAGGTTGTTTTTCTCCAGTTGCCGGATTGAAAATAAATACTCCTTGTGAGAAAATAGAAATTAATAATTTACCGGGAGTAAACTGACAAATAGAGGCAACTTTGTCTTCCCAGGTTGAGGGATAATGAGTAAATTTCTCTGTGAGCGGATTAAAGTTGTTGATACCTCCTCCGTCCGTGCCTACCCAGATTTGATCTTGAGATTCCTGGAAAAGACTTAGAACGGTATTGTTGCTAAGTCCCCGGTCGTTGCCGGGTGGTACGTCTGTATATGTTTTCATGGAAACTTCCCGGATGCTGATTAGTCCGTTGCGGATGCTGCCTGCCCATATATTGTTGTTGTAGTCGTTGTATAGGCATAAGATAGAGTTGGCGGGAAGTGAATAGTTGTCACTTCCGGGCACATGTTCCAGCAGAGAAAAATGTCCGGTTTCCGGGTCGAGAATATTAATGCCTCCTCCGTCTGTTCCAATCCAGATTTCTCCTTCCCGTTCGGCGAGACTTAGTACAACATTGTTACTTAGAGAAGAGTTGTGGGTAGTATATGTAGCCAGTAGTTTACCGTCGTGTGTCAGGCAGTTCAGCCCTCCGTTGTAAGGGGCTACCCAGATTCTTTTTTGTGAGTCTATGAGTACGTTCATTATTTCCTTTCCGCAATCGAAAGGAGGACGGCGGCATTTTCCGGTATTCAGGTCGAGCAGGAGTAGTCCTTGCCAGCGACTACAACAAAGTAATGTTCGTTTATCCCATAGACTTAGCAGAGTCACATTATAATTGGGCTCTAGGTCAAACGTTTGCAGGAGGCGGAAAGTGGCATCCTGATAATTATAGAAAAAGATTTTATTTTTCGAACCGAATAACACTCCATCATCAGTCAGGCAGACGGAATAGGCGATGATATTATTTCCTGTTTCATCAGTCGGTATAAGAAAGTCATCGCTTTGCCGCTGATAACGTGCCACTCCCTTATCTGTCAGAATCCATATATTGTTTTGTACATCTTCTATCAGCTGGTAGATTAAATTGTGAGGAATGGAATGAGGGTTGTTTGACTGATGGACATACTTTTTAAGTTCATGTCCGTCATATCGTCCCAGTCCGGAGCGGGTTCCAATCCATACAAAACCTTGTTCATCCGTTAAGATGCATCGTACGGTAGAAGGCAGTCCGTCTTTTAGTGAGATTTGCTTATAGTAATAATGACCGGCTTGAAGAGGGGAGATGCCGATAAACAGTGCGATAAATGCGATGCATAGTAGTAAAAAGGTCTTTCTTCTCATGAGATTAGGTCAGTTAAACTAAAACAAAGATAATACATTCGGATGAATGTTTGTTGAAAAGCAAACTTATTTTGTATTCCTTCAGGTAAAAGAGTTATATATAGTTGCTTTTTTCTATTTAATTTTGTATCTTTAAAGCTTTCCGTCCTTCTAAAGATAAGTTGTCCCCTTGTAATGGGATAATAGTCATCTTATAGGGTGCTATTTATCACTTTACAAAATGATTATTGTCACCTTATAAGGGGATGACTACTCGACTGCATAAACTATTATAAATTTCTGTACTGAAAATCTTTAATCTCTGCACTGAAAATCCTTGAATACAATGAGAATTGCTAATTCTTCATCTTATATTCATAGGGAGCCATTCCAACAACTTTTTTAAATAACCGGCTTATTGGAAGTAAAGGCCTGTACACAGCAGATTAGGTAAAGTAGCCGGTTTTTATCAGCGGGAAGATAGTATTATTTAGCTAGATTCTCTATCTTTGCTCGAAAATATACGACTATGATTACCGAAGAACTACAGAAACTTTATCAGTCATATACGGGCGTTCCCGCTGAAAACATAACAGAATTACCGTCTTCCGGTTCCAACCGCCGTTATTTTCGGCTGACGGGTATAGAAACATTGATTGGAGTTTACGGAGCTTCTATCGATGAGAATGAAGCATTTCTTTATATGGCAGGACACTTCCACAAATGTGGACTGCCTGTTCCCGAAGTGCGCATCGTTTCGGAAGATAAGACCTATTATTTGCAGGAGGATTTGGGCGATACTCTGTTGTTCCATGCCATAGAGAAAGGACGTGCTACCAGCGTCTTTTCAGAAGAGGAAAAAGAGTTGCTTCGCAAAACGATTCGTTTGCTTCCTGCCATTCAGTTTGCCGGGGCCGATGGATTTGATTTTTCCCGTTGTTATCCTCAACCGGAGTTCAATCAACGTTCCATTTTGTGGGATTTGAATTACTTTAAATATTGCTTCCTGAAAGCTACCGGTATGGAGTTTCAGGAGGATAAACTGGAAGATGATTTCCAGAAAATGAGTGATGTCTTGCTTCGTAGTTCTTCCGCTACTTTTATGTATCGTGATTTTCAGAGCCGTAATGTGATGATAAAAGATGGCGAACCATGGTTTATCGACTTTCAGGGCGGACGCAAAGGCCCGTTCTATTATGACATAGCCTCTTTCCTGTGGCAAGCGAAAGCGAAATATCCCGATAGTCTTCGTAAAGAACTGCTGCAAGAGTATATGGAAGCTCTTCGCAAATACCAACCGATTGACGAATCCTATTTTTATAGCCAGCTTCGTCACTTTGTCCTTTTCCGTACGCTGCAAGTGCTGGGAGCTTATGGTTTCCGTGGTTACTTTGAAAAGAAACCGCATTTTATCCAAAGTGTTCCTTATGCCATCGAAAACCTGCGTGAATTGTTGAAAGAAGAATATCCGGAATATCCGTATCTCTGTAACGTTTTGCGAGAGCTTACCGGACTGAAACAATTTACGGACGATCTGAAAAAGCGGCAGTTAACCGTCAAAGTAATGAGTTTTGCCTATAAGAAAGGAATTCCTGATGACTCTACCGGCAATGGAGGAGGTTATGTATTCGACTGTCGCGCCGTGAATAATCCCGGTAAGTATGAGCGTTACAAACCTTTCACCGGACTGGATGAACCTGTAATCACTTTCTTGGAAGAAGATGGAGAAATACTCCGTTTCCTCGATCATGTCTATGCTTTGGTGGATGCCTCCGTGCAACGTTATATGGAACGCGGATTCAGCAATTTGTCCGTCTGCTTCGGTTGCACCGGCGGACAGCATCGTTCTGTTTATTCTGCCCAGCATCTGGCAGAGCACCTGAATCAGAAATTTGGTGTGAAAGTCGAACTGGTGCATCGGGAACAGAATATCGAACATACGTTTGAGGCAACAATCTAAGAAGAGTAAATATTAAAGAAGAAAGTAACCGAAAGAATGAAAGCAATGATATTTGCAGCCGGTTTGGGTAGCCGGCTGAAGCCGCTCACCGATACCATGCCGAAGGCTTTGGTTCCCATAGCCGGACATCCGATGTTGGAACATGTGATCTTAAAACTGAAAGCTGCCGGATTCACAGAAATAGTGATTAATATCCATCATTTTGGCGAACAAATACTTGATTTCTTAGAAGCCAATGAGAATTTTGGGCTTATCATACATCTTTCCGATGAACGCGATCTGTTGCTCGACACCGGTGGGGGAATTAAGAAAGCCCGTTCTTTCTTTGAAAACTCCGATGAGCCTTTCCTGATACACAATGTCGATATTCTTTCAGACGTGAATCTGAAAGAATTATATGACTACCATTTACGAAGCGGTGCTGTTGCCACTTTACTGGCCAGCCAACGTAAAACCTCCCGCTATCTTCTTTTTGATACAGATAAGAGACTTTGCGGATGGATAAACAAGGATACGGAACAAGTGAAACCGGAAGGTTTTCAGTATGATTCTTCCCTTTATCGGGAATATGCATTCAGTGGCATCCATGTACTTTCGCCCGCCATTTTTCAATGGATGACCTCTCCCTCATGGGATGGAAAATTCTCTATCATGGATTTCTATCTTGCCACTTGCCGGCAAGTAAACTATGGTGGTTACTTGACAGAAAAGTTGCATCTGATTGATATAGGCAAACCGGAAACATTAGCGAAAGCAGAAGGCTTCTTATACCAAAATGCGAAATAAAGATACTGAAAGAGGCTAAAAGGCCTCTTTCTTTCTATGTAACAAAATATTAAAGTAACTTTGCTTGGATAAACAATCAATATTGTAATACTATACAAATTTTGCTGCATGGAACAGACTTTGGTAAATGGGATAGCTGATAACTTATTGCATAATATCTTTAATGACTTGTCTGTAGGCTTGGAATTGTATGATAAGGACGGTCTCATGATAGATGTCAATTATTCACGGTTGAGATCAATGGGGATAAAAGACAAAAAGGATATTTTGGGCTATAATCTATTCAACTACACCAGTTTCTCTGATGAAATCAAGGAACAGATCAGAAAAGGAGAAACAGTGCGTTTCATGGCAAAATATGATTTTGATGACTTGTGCCGTCTTTTTCCTACTAATCTGTCCGGTATAAAATTCTTCGAGATTACCGTTTCTTTTGTACATAATGATAAGTCTGAAATTACCAATTATATGGTGATAACTCAAGATATCACCGAACGTGTTTTGTGGCAAAACAAATATGACAATCTTTACGAAGAGGTTGTGCGTTCGAAAAAAGAACTTCTTGAGAGCGAACAAAGAATGATCCATTTGATTCGTCAGAATGAATTGGTATTGAACAATATTAATTCGGGATTGGCATATATTGCGAACGACTATATCGTACAATGGGAGAATATCTCGCTTTGTAGTAAAAGCCTTTCTTATGAGGCTTACAAAAAAGGAGAACCTTGCTATCTGACAGCCCATAATCGCACCACTCCTTGTGAGAATTGTGTGATGCAACGTGCCCGGAAATCCGGTCAGGTAGAGTCTATCTTGTTTAATCTGGATAACAAGCATGTCATAGAAGTCTTTGCTACTCCCATATTTAATGAACAGGGAGATGTTGACGGTGTCGTGATTCGTGTAGATGATGTTACCGAGCGGCAGCACATGATTGGTGAACTTGAAAAGGCAAGGAGCCGCGCTGAACAATCCGATAAGTTGAAATCCGCCTTTCTGGCAAATATGAGCCATGAAATCCGTACACCGTTAAATGCTATCGTTGGTTTTTCCGACTTATTGATGGTGACGGAAGATCAAGAAGAAAAAGAAGAATTTATTCAGATTATCAATGCCAACAATGAGTTGCTTTTGAAGCTGATTAACGACATACTGGATCTTTCGAAAATAGAAGCCGGCTCGGTAGAACTGAAATACGAAGATTTTGATTTGGCTGTTTATTTCAACGAATTAGCTGCTTCGATGCATCGTCGTGTAGTAAATCCGCAGGTTCGGTTAGTTCCCGTGAATCCTTATGAAACTTGTACCGTTCGTTTGGATAAAAACCGGTTAGCGCAGATTCTCACTAACTTTGTAACTAATGCTATCAAATATACCTCCAAAGGAACTATTGAAATGGGGTATGAGAAGATAGACGAAAATATTCGTCTTTACGTTCGCGATACAGGTATCGGCATACCGGCGGATAAAAAAGACAAGGTGTTTCATCGTTTTGAAAAATTGGATGAATTTGCGCAGGGAACCGGATTGGGATTGTCCATTTGTAAAGCCATTGTTGAGGCTTGCAGAGGAGAGATAGGCTTTGAGTCAGAATTTGATAAAGGGTCTTTATTTTGGGCGGTTTTGCCATGCCAGTTCGAATCGGTTAACAGCGAACCGACTTCTTCACGTCGGAACAATGAGAAGGATGCGAATAAAGAAAATATTCTTGACTCCGAAGAAACAAAAAAAGTACCTAAAAGAGTACTGGTCGTTGAAGATATACAAAGTAACTTCTTTTTGGTATCTTCTATCTTGAAAAACAAATGCCAGTTGTTACACGCACCGAATGGACTGGAGGCAGTTGAGATTGTCCGCACCCAACCGGTGGATTTGGTACTGATGGATATGAAGATGCCTGTTATGGACGGACGTACTGCAACCTCGGAGATCCGGAAGTTCAATGCTGAAATTCCAATTATCGCCCTGACTGCTCATGCCTTTGATGCTGACCGGGTAGCTGCGTTGAAAGCCGGTTGTGATGATTATCTGGTGAAGCCGATCAATGGCGCGAAGTTGATGCAGACTCTGAAAGAGTATGGTTGTTGAAAGGATGGGATTAGAAATGTGCTGATCTGAAAAAGGGTATATTCTATTCTTTCTGTTTTTAATATATCAGTCACTTGTTTGTGGTGAAGGAAAAAACGCTCTGCATTTTGGATGAAAGAATGTAGGATTGTTTGTTATCCTGGATAATTCCTGTCTAAAAATAAATAATTCCTCTGTATTGCTATCTATATGCTTACTGTTTGCCCGTATGTAGTTTGTTTTATCATTCTTTTTTGGTGCGTATATGATGATGAACTAGCCTATAAACAGGCTTTTCCGAGGGCTTTTATAACTTGGTCGGTGAGTATGGAAGGCTTTCTCGGTGAGGAAGGATGTGTTCCTCACCGAGGAATGGCTTATTGCTCACCGAGGAAAATCATTTATTTCTTTAAAGAAAACGCATATCATCTGAAAATATATGCTGTATTGTGGTAGTAATATGCATATATATGTGATAATATGGATGCTTTTAATTCCGGATTACCATCTTCAATAGTTTTGTTTTCTTTCTTAATCTGAAAAATAGAACATTTCTCTTGTTTGTTTGGAGGAATTGAAAGGGAGACGGCTTACTATAAAAGGCTATAAATCCGTAAAGTTTGGGATTGTTTTTTATGTTTATGGATTTAAATAGTTATCTTTGTACAAGAAAGGAGGTATATAATGACTGCTACAAAGAAAATAAAAACTCGGGAAGAACTTAGAGTTGAGGTAGTGAAGAAAATTACAGCTAATAAAAGGAATGCCCAATCTTTTCTAAAAAAAGCTGGAATAGTCTCTAAATCAGGTGAACTTACCAAAATTTATAGATGAAAGAAACATTATACTCACGTCGTTCTAATCTTGTTGTTGGCTTTCATGGTTGTGATCAATCAATTAAAGAACAAGTGTTTGAACATCTGGCGAGATTGGCAGCAGTTGCCGATCTTTCGGAAGAAAATCGTATCGCTTATGATAAGGCATTAGATCGATATAGAGTCAATCAAATCGTAGAGGAGGATGAACGGCGCAAAAACGAAGAGATGCGGAGAAAAGCGGCTGAAGAAGGGATGAAAGAAGGGCTAAAGGAAGGGATAAGAGAAGGAATAAAGGAAGGAATGGAGAAAGGGATGGAGAAAGGAGAGCAAAAGAAGCAAATTGAAATTGCTCGAAAGATGAGGGAGGACGGAATATCCATTGATACAATTATCAAATACACGGGTCTTCAATCTTCTGATATAGAAAACCTATAATATATCTTCGTAGGAAAATTGTTGTAGTTATATTAGGATAAAATATAAAAGAGGCGGGAATATTCAGGAATGAATACTTCCGCTTTCTTTTTTTGATTCGTAAGATGTCCAACAATGTCTATGATGTTTAGATATATCGATGAAATGGACGATTTTAGACAAATTTGGAAGAATCGTAGCTAAAATAGAACATTCTTTGCCTTTAATATAGCCTACATTTGTGATCGTGATTGTCAAAAGGGACAGCACAATTATTAAATAAAGCTAATCTTAATTATTAAATTTATGAGAAACAAATTCCTATTTCTTTGTCTCTTCCTTTTTGGAACGTTGACAGCTTGTAAAGACACAAAATGGGTAGACGTTCCAACTGGTACTCCTCCTGAAGGTGCAATCACAGGAAAACCTGGTGAACCGGAAGAACCGGATGATCCTACTGTAAAATCATTCATTAATTGCTCTTACATTCGGGGGGATTTTTTTGAAATAAACCGTATTTCGGCAGCCAGTATGGGTGCTTGTACGGATTTGATTTATTTGGCAGCGCGTCCTTATGCAAATGGTGAGGTAGCTTTTGAATTGCCGTTGAATGATGCGACGATGACAAACGTATCTCATACAGGCACTTTTCAAGGTCGTAATGGAGTGGTTAAATTTGAAGGAACAAGTTTTATGAATGGCGGTGATGGATTACTTCACTCTGCTGATGGGGCCTTTAATAAATTCACCTTTGGTACCTATATATATATAAGTGAATGGGTGGACGGAGCTTTTCTCTTTAAGAAAATGGATGGAAACTCCACGATCATTGCTTTTCAAATGGGTGCGACAGCTAATAGTTTGAAACTGTCTATTGGAAGTTCGGTTGCAACCGTTACCACTCCTGATCTGGCAACAGGCTGGCACTATATTGGGCTGACTTATGAACAGGGAACGGCGAAACTTTATGTGGATACAAACAATACTGCAATAAGTTTTGTAGGTGCTCTCCCTAATGAAGTACCTAATACACGTACTGATTTTTTGATTGGAGATAAATTTAAAGGTTATTTAGATGAAACTTTTGTAAGCAGTCTGGTAGTAGGTACATCAGGTAGAAATCCTATCACCTTTGACAATTGGAATAATTCCAAAATACTTGCTTACTGGAAATACGATGATGCCACGAAACCTGGCAAGGATTCACATTCCTGGCTGGGGCGTTTGAATAATATACGTACCGCTTTACAGGGACAACAGGGAGATAGAAGATTGCGCTTGGGCATTGCCGGTGGAGAATGGAAAAAGATGATGGCTGATGCCACTGCTCGCACAAGATTTGCTTCCGAGGTGAAGAAGATTATCGAACAATATGATTTTGATGGAGTTGATTTTGATTTTGAATGGCCTACAAATACGAATGAATTTAATAATTATAGTGCAACAGTTATCCAAATGCGTTCTACATTAGGAAAGTATGTTTACTTCACTGCGTCTTTGCATCCGGTTTCTTTTAAAATATCTCCGGAAGCTATTGATGCACTGGATTTTATCTCTTATCAATGTTATGGCCCTGCAGTGATGCGTTTTCCTTATGAGCAATTTGTAAAAGATGGAGAAATGGCTATAACATATGGAATTCCTAAGAATAAACTAGTGATGGGAGTCCCTTTCTATGGTTCTACGGGTAGTCTGATTGCTGCCTATTATGATTTCGTGAATGACGGTCTGGCTACTACGATTGAGGATACATATACATATAAAGGAAATACATATACTTTCAACAGTGTAGAAACGATTCGCAAGAAAGCGAGATATGTGTGTGAAGAAGGCTTTGCAGGTATTATGAGTTGGGATTTGGCAACGGATATTGACGTAACCAATAATAAGTCTTTGTTGAAGGCCATAAAAGAAGAGTTTGAATATTATGCGAATCCGACGGAATAAAAGAGAATCTAAATTGATCAAATACAATATTATGGAAAAAAAGAAGTTCATGCGAGTACAGAAATTTTTGATTCTGTTTCTGATACTCCTGCTATCCTTTCCTTTGAGTGCGTTGGCACAGCAACAAATGATAAAAGGACAAGTGGTAGATGATAAAGGTGAAACCATTATCGGCGCCACAGTGATGGTGAAAGGTTCTAAAGATGGGACGCTGACTGACATTGACGGTAACTTTTCCGTGAAAGGGAAAGTAGGTAACACATTGGTTATTTCTTATGTCGGTTTTACTCCCCTTGAAATAAAGGTGACAAAAGCAGAAGGCAACCGATTTACGTTAAAAGAGGATACAAAAGTCTTGGATGAAGTGGTAGTAGTAGGTATGGATAAACAGAAACGAAGCACCATTACGGCGGCGGTGGCTACTGTAGGTTCCGATGCTATTGTCAACCGTCCGGTTACTGACCTCACGAGTGCCCTTCAGGGTAATGTAGCCGGTTTAAACTTCTCTTCTGATGCGGTTGCTAATGGGGTAGGCGGTGAGACCGGTGCCGAAATTAAATTCAATATTCGTGGTATCGGTTCTATCAATGGAGGCGAACCTTATGTATTGGTAGACGGAGTGGAGCAAAGTTTGCAGAATGTGAATCCTGCCGACATTGAAACCATCAGTGTTTTGAAAGATGCTTCTGCTGCTGCCGTTTATGGTGCACGTGCCGCCTATGGTGTGGTTATCGTCACTACCAAAAGTGGTAAAAAGGAAAAAACACGTATATCATACAGTGGTACTGTAGGATTCAGTTCTCCTATTAATATGCCCCAAATGATGAATTCTATTGAATTTGCCAATTATCTGAACGAACGAGATGATAACGATGGAGTAAAACACTCGATTCCTGATGCGCTCATCGAAAAGATGCAGGGCTTTATGGAGAATCCTTATTCGGAAAAGTTCCCGGGCATAGGACCTAATGCGGACGGTACCGGTTGGGCAGGTTCTAAAGATGCTGTGTATGCCAATACCGACTGGTATGATTACTACTTTAAAAAAGCTTCCATCCGTCATTCTCATAATCTGAGCGTAACGGGAGGTTCTGATAAATTTAATTATTACGTAGGTTTGGGATATATTTACCAGGAAGGATTACTGGATCAAGTGGACGATAACTTGAGTAAGTACAATGTAAACTCGAAGTTTCAGATCCGAGCCAATAAATGGTTGAAGTTTAATTTCAATAATAACCTTTCGCTGAATATACTGAAGCGTCCGATGGCTAACCAGACCATTTTTTATGGAACTATCGGAAGCAGCTTTCCGAATTCTCCTACCCATCTTCCTGTAAAGTCGGAATATAATGACAATTCCGAATACCGTTATCTGAAACAATCGCATTATGTGCAGAACAGAATTTCTGATGCGATGTCGTTTGCCACTACGATTACTCCGCTGGAAGGTTGGGATATTGTAGGTGAAATGAAAGTACGCTTCGATGTGGAAAACAATGACTTCAAACGCGGATATCCCACTGCTGAAAAGCCTGACGGAACGTTGGATATAAGTAAGGGAACCAAGCAGGGGTATCAATATCCGGGCATGAACTGGAAAAACTCTAATTGGGGCTCTTATACACGCGGTAATACTTTCAACTACTACCTGTCTCCAAACGTATCGTCATCCTACACACATGCTTGGGGCGACCACTTCTTTAAGGCGATGGCGGGTTTCCAGATGGAACTGCAAGAAAATTCGAATGGTTATACTTATAAAGACGGATTGCTGACTAGTGATATATTCTCTTTTGTGAATGCTAACGGGCAAGTATTGGCAGGTGAAGACCGGACGCATTGGGCTACAATGGGTATGTACGCTAAACTGAATTGGAATTACAAGGAGATTTATTTTCTGGAATTCAGTGGACGTTATGACGGTTCTTCCCGTTTTGCTCCGGGAAATCGCTGGGGATTGTTCCCTTCTTTCTCAGCCGGTTATGACATTTCTCGTACCGACTATTTCAAAGCTTTGAATCTGCCGGTTTCTCAGTTGAAAGTACGTGTTTCTTACGGTCGCTTGGGTAATCAGAACGGAGCGGGACTCTACGATTACCTTGGGATTCAGAGTTTGACCTCCGATTCACCCAATGCTTGGCTGTTGCCCGGTGTGCAAGCTACTCCTCAAAAAGGAACTTTAGCCACTACGCCTAAGATGATCAGTTCGTATATTACGTGGGAGAAGGTGGATAATGCCAACTTAGGTATCGACTTGATGTTGTTGGATAACCGACTGTCTATTACTGCCGATATTTATCAGCGTACCACGCGCGACATGATTGGACCTGCTGAAGCTATTCCGAATCTCGGAGGTATTAGTACGGATGACCGTGCGAAGGTCAATAACGCTACTTTACGTAATCGTGGTTGGGAATTGTCTGTAAACTGGCAGGACCAGTTGAAATGTGGTTTTAGCTATGGCATAGGATTCAATGTATTCAATTACAAAGCTGTTGTCACCAAATATAATAATCCGGAGGGGTTGATATACAACAATCATACCGGTTTGGCAACTAATAAAGGATATTATGAAGGAATGGACGTTGGTGAGATTTGGGGATATGAAGCGAATGATCTCTTTTTGTCCAATCGTGAAGTGGATGCATACCTCAGACAAGTAGATCTTAGTTTCTTTAAGTCCGGTGACAAGTGGCAACGAGGCGACTTGAAATACATTGATTCCGACGGTGACGGTAAAGTGGGTCCGGGTAAGGGCACATTGGCCGACCATGGTGATTTGAAAATTATCGGTAATGCTACTCCCAAATACAGTTTCGGTATCAATCTAAACGTAGGATATAAGGGATTTGAAATATCCACTTTGCTGCAAGGAGTTGCCAAGAGAGATTTCCCGATGGCCGCCAGTACTTACCTATTCGGTGGTAAAGAATGGTTCAAGGAGCATCTCGATTATTTCAGTCCCGAGAATCCCAATGGATATCTGCCTCGACTGACGACCGATGCCCAGACAACGAATGCCAATACGGGATACAATACTACCCGCTATATGCTGAATGCGGCATATATGCGTATGAAGAACTTGACAGTATCCTATACTTTTAAGCCTCAATTGTTGAAGAATATTGGACTAAGTAACCTGAAAGTATACTTTACATGCGATAACCTGTTTACCATCAGTAAACTGCCGAATCAGTTTGATCCGGAAACCCTTAATCAGGTGAACGCGTGGGCAGGCGGAAGTAACGCGGCTGCTCCGGGACTTACCTCGGCTCAAAATCAGAATGGTAACGGAAAGGTGTATCCGATGAACCGTAATTTCGTGTTTGGACTTGATTTTACATTTTAATTAAAGAGGAACGCTATCATGAAAAATAAAATAATTATCCTGACTGTTTTTGCAGGCTTACTGTTGTCGGCGTGTTCCGACTATTTGGACCGTAAACCCTATACGCAGCCTAACAATGAAGATTTCTTGAAAACCAGAGAGAATGTAGAGAGCTATATAAATAATTTGTATACTTCTCTACCGGCTCCGGCTCAATATGGTATTGGTGTCAGAGGAGAAGAGGTGAACAGTGACAATATCCTTTCGGAAAAGTATGATATGCGCCTGAATGGAGAGAATAATCAATTCAGTGGTTCTGACGATTGGAATAAAGGCTATAAAAACTTGCGTATGGTGAATTACTTTTTCCATTATTACGCAGTTTCCGAGGTGGACGAGACGGACGAAGTGCTTTCATTGAGAGGGGAAGCGTATTTCTTCCGTGCTTATTGGCACTTCTATCTGCTCACACGTTTTGGTAATATTCCCATTATGGATGACTTCTGGGATGGCAATGCTACGTTGGGCGGTTTGCAAATTCCGGCGACAAAACGTGCGGATGCAGCCCGTTTCATCCTGAACGATTTGAAAGCGGCTATTGGGTTGATACCGGAGGCTCGTGCTAATTTACATTCCCGCAGTAAATACAGTGGATTGCGTGTCAACAGAGAAACGGCCATGATTCTGGCTATGCGAGTTGCTTTGTACGAAGGTTCGTGGGAGAAGTATCACAAAGGAACTGATTTTGCAACGGAAGATAACTCTGAAGAGTTTTTTAAGGAAGTGATGAACTGGGGAGATCAATATTTGTTCCCGGTCGGACTGACTTTGCATATGACAGCAACCAATCCGAAAGCTACCAATATAGATGACGCTTTTTCGGAGCTATTCAATTCAAACGATCTTTCCAACATTAGCGAAGTGACTTTTTGGAAAAAATATTCAATAGCTGATGGCGTGTTCAATACCGTTACTCAACAGCTTAGCGGTGGAGTAACAGATAATGTGAAGCCTTCGGGACTATCCAAGTCTTTGGTGGATAACTTTCTGAATGTGGATGGTACGCCGGTTGACCCAACCGATGAAAAGTATAAGGACTTTAATGAGGTATTTAAAGATCGTGACGGAAGACTTTTGGCCATGGTGATGCATACCGGTTGTAAGTTCAAATCTAATAGCTTGATGAATGTGAGAGCGTATGACGAGACAGGTACCGAAGAAGAACAAAAGGAAAAGAATAAAGATATTTCATCTCCGCGCTTGAATGGGGATGGTATTTACAAGAACGTGACCGGGTTCCATACTCGCCTTGGCATTGATACGACCTATGTAACCGGCAATTGTGAAACGGCTCATGTCATGTTCCGCTATGCCGAAGGATTGCTTTGTTATGCTGAAGCTGCCGCCGAATTGGGGCTGTATAACGATGGCGTGGCAGAGAAAACATTGAAGCCATTGCGTCAAAGAGCCGGTGTGGCCTATGTTACTCCGGCGGCTGATCCTCACTTCCCTTTCCAAGGCCTGCCGCCGGCAGTGCAGGAGGTACGTCGGGAAAGACGCTCAGAGCTATCTCTGCAAGGTTTTCGTTTGGATGACTTGATGCGTTGGAGGGTAGCCGGAACGTTGAAAGGTGTGGAAGGACGCGGACGTGGAGCTTATCTGGGCAAAGACGGTGTGCTTTATCTGAGCTTTTCGCCTGCATTGCGGAAAGAAGGACTGAATCATGTACTGACAGATAATGAAGGATGGATGGATCCGTTGAAAGAGTACTTGCCTGAAGGCTACAAGTTTAATGAAGATCGTGATTACTTGTTACCCATACCACCGGATGAAATCCAGATGGACCATGAGCTGAATCAGAATCCGGGATGGCCGACTAAGTAAGGGAACTGAATAAAATTCATTTATGATAATTAGATAGATAAAGATATGAAGAACATATTATATAAAATATTTCCGATATGCTTGTTGACCATGGGGTTGACTGGGTGTGAGGAAGAAACGAAATACCGCCCTCTGCCGGAAATCGTGCCATTAACGATGAGCATCAATGACAACGCATTTGCGATGGGAGAACACTTGAAAGTGAATATTAATGTGGAACCGGATGCTGATGGCAAGGAGGTTGTAGCAAATGAAGATTTTGATATTTACTTTACGGCGAAAGCCGGAACGGAGGATGCTTCGAATGTATTCGAACAGTTCAATGGAATCGTTACTTTTCCGAAGGGGGAGAAACAGATTCAGGTGGATTTTCCGATAAAGGCATCCGGACTGACGGGTAGTACTGCTATAAACTTTACGGCTTTTGCCCGTGGTTATAAGATGGAAGGCTCCAGTCAGGTAATTAAGGTTTCCGATTATTATCGGATAATGGCATCATTGGAGAACAATGCGGAGAATGTAGTAATGGAAGGTGGTAAGTTTGTATTAGTTGCAAAGATTGAAAAACCAAGTTCCGTACCTCTTAATATGAAAATTACTCCGAAAGAAGGGGAAGGAGATAGGTATGAAAATTTACCTTCTACATTAACAATTCCTGCAGGAAGAACTTCGGCAAAAAGTGATGCTGTAACTATTAAACAGGATTTTGAAATGACAGGGGATTTGCAACTGGTATTGAATCTGGAGAGTGATTCTCCAGCGAATCCGATGATAAATTCTACTCTGACTATAACTATGACTGATTTGGAATCTATGGGAGATCCTAATCTGTTTGATATAACGAAGGTGTATGAATTCCCGGATAGGCCGTTTATGTCTGATAAAAATAAAACTGCAATTGAAAGTTGGTTTACGGGAGATAAAATAGCTATGAATAAGAATAGCGCTCATCCCACTTCAGCTTTGAAAGATAAAGATTGGGTATTATGCAATGCGATAGAGTTCCATTATATTAATAATAGTTTTAGTGGCGGAAATAATACCCCTAATGCTTTCGGACATCGTATTTCTTGGGCCTTTTCTGATATTAATGATGCACCGTCACAGAAAATACAAGCTGTGAATAATGCAAAATGTACAAATATAACCAATGAAGGTATTTTAAATATGTGGGTGGATAAAAATGTTCAGGGGACTGGTGCCATGACTGCTACCAAGGATTACGGTGTCGCCGCATTGCAATGTTCTAAATTTGGTGGTATTTTTGCCCCACAACATACTCGGTTCTTTCCTGGTATGAGAATTGAAGTGAAGGCGCGTTTGAGAGGAATACGGACTGGTTTTGTTCCGACAATCGGACTTAAAAATCAGAAAAATTCCCTTCCGAACACGAAAGATGAGATCGATATTCTCAAGAACACTCAAGGTTCTGTAATTACTCAGGCTGTAACTGTTGATAATGAGATAGGTTCAAAGAGTGTAGCAATACCTCAAGCGAATGAATGGAATATATATTGGGTGGAACTTGTGGATGAAAATATAATCAATTTAGGAATTAATGGAGCAACCAATCTGACTGTGAATCGTACACAATCTCCTGACAGGTGGCCATTCGACAAGGCTGGAACTCCTGCTACTGCTAATCCTGATCCTGCTACTGCTGCTGGTGGCAGTGCCGGTCTCTACTTCTTTATGAGATTGGCTGAAAGCTCGGAACGGGCTGCTGGTAAAGCGCCTGAAGGTTGGGATAATGTACTGAAAAGTATTGCCAATTGTGAAACGGATGATAATACGCCTCGAATGGAAATTGATTGGATTCGTATCTATACAAATAAGAATTATGTACAGACTGATGCTGAAAAAGTCTGGGCTAATCAATTATTTTATTAATGCTATCTCTTTCAATTAGCTTTCAATAGTGTGAAATGAATTTTATGCCGGAAGCTATCGTTAGAAGGCGATATGCTTCCGGCTATTTATTAGTCAATTATGCAGAAATGGAGATTATTGGAAATTAAATGGTAATTTGTGGAAGTTAAATAGATGGCTGTCCTCTATCTTTGCTGACACAATCTTATACAAATTAGTATTTATGGAAAAACTGCAACCAAACTTATTCTTTCCTTTAGCAGGAGTAGCAGCTGTAGCTTCCTTTGCTTCCTGTTCAAACAAGCAAAAGCCTGTGGAACAGAAACCTTTGAATATCGTCTACATTATGACAGACGATCACACAGCTCAAATGATGAGCTGTTATGACACACGCTACATGGAAACACCCAATCTCGACCGTATTGCTGCTGATGGTGTACGCTTTACTCAAAGTTTTGTAGCCAATTCATTAAGCGGTCCTAGTCGTGCCTGCATGATAACAGGTAAACATAGTTGTGCTAATAAATTCTATGATAATACCACTTGCGTTTTCGACAGTTCTCAACAAACTTTTCCGAAGCTGTTGCAGAAAATCGGTTATCAGACAGCACTGGTAGGTAAATGGCATCTTGAAAGTTTGCCTTCCGGTTTTGATTACTGGCAGATTGTCCCCGGACAAGGCGACTACTACAATCCGGATTTCATCACACAGAACAATGACACTATCCAAAAACATGGATATATCACGAACCTTATCACTGACGATGCCATTGACTGGATAGAAAACAAACGCAATCCGGAGAAACCTTTCTGTCTTTTGATTCACCATAAGGCTATTCACCGTAATTGGTTGGCAGATACTTGCAACCTGGCTTTGTACGAAGATAAAACCTTCCCGCTACCGGACAATTTCTTTGACAATTACGAAGGACGCCCTGCCGCTGCCGCACAAGAGATGAGTATTATGAAAGACATGGACATGATTTATGATCTCAAAATGCTTCGTCCCGACAAAAATACCCGTCTGAAATCCTTATATGAGAAATATATCGGTCGTATGGATGAAGCACAACGTGCTGCATGGGACAAATTCTACATCCCAATAATAGACGACTTCTATAAACAGAACCTGCAAGGCAAGGAACTAGCCAACTGGAAATTTCAGCGTTATATGCGCGATTATATGAAGACGGTGAAGTCGCTGGACGACAATGTTGGTCGTGTACTCGACTACCTGAAAGAGAAAGGATTACTGGATAACACACTTGTTGTCTATACTTCCGACCAAGGATTCTACATGGGCGAACACGGTTGGTTCGACAAACGTTTCATGTACGAAGAATCCATGCGTACACCACTCATCATGCGTCTGCCGAAAGGATTCGACCGTAGGGGCGACATCACCGAAATGGTTCAGAACATCGATTATGCACCTACCTTCCTCGAATTGGCAGGAGCAGAGATTCCTTCAGACATACAAGGTGTATCCCTCGTCCCCTTGCTGAAAGGCGAACATCCGAAAGATTGGCGGAAGGCTCTCTACTATCATTTCTACGAATATCCCGCTGAACACATGGTGAAACGTCATTATGGTGTACGTACGGAACGCTATAAACTGGTTCATTTCTATAATGACATTAACTGGTGGGAACTCTACGACCTGCAGGCAGACCCGTCGGAAATGCACAACCTCTACGGACAACCTGAATATGAACCGGTAGTGAAAGAACTAAAAGAAGAAATGCTGAAACTTCAGGAGCAATACAATGATCCTGTCCGCTTCTCACCGGAGAGAGACAAGGAATAATACCAATGTACATACGCCATGAAAAAATACATCTTAATCATTCTCATACTGCTTTCGCCACTGACAGCGTTTTTGCAGGCTGATAACTTAACATCCCCTTTAATTTCAATAGTACCACGCCCGACACAGATTGTGCCGGGCCGTGGCAACTTCACCTTTTCAGCCCAAACGGTGTTTGCGGTAGAAAGTCAGGAACAAGCCGTGATTGCTCGCAATTTTATTGACTTGTTTACTCGTGCTGCCGGAATAACTCCTGCTTTGAATGTCGGGCGTGAAGAGGGACAAGTCCGTTTTGTGACGGATTCTTCTTTAAAAAGTGAAGCCTACTTACTGGAGATTACGCCGGAACAGATACTCATTAAAGCTTCGGATACAAAAGGCTTTTTCTATGCCCTGCAATCTATCCGCCAACTTCTGCCGGCTGCCATAGAATCGGAACAACCGGTCCGGAATGTCGATTGGAGAGTTCCGGCAATGACGGTTCAGGATGAACCCCGTTTCGGTTTCCGCGGATTACTGTTGGATCCGGTACGTTGTTTTATCCCTAAAAAGAATGTACTGCGAATCATTGACTGTATGGCGATGCTGAAAATAAACAAACTTCATTTTCATCTGACAGACGATAACGGCTGGCGGATTGAAATAAAGAAATACCCCCGTTTGACGGAAATAGGAGCGTGGAGAGTAGACCGTACAGATGTGCCTTTCCACTCACGTCGCAACCCGGAACGGGGAGAACCTACTCCGATAGGCGGTTTCTACACGCAGGAGGACATCCGGGAAATTGTAGCTTATGCAGCCGACAGACAGATAGAAGTCATTCCCGAAATAGATGTACCGGCACACAGTAACTCTGCTCTGGCTGCTTATCCCCAGCTTGCCTGTCCGGTTGTGAAAGACTTTGTCGGTGTACTTCCCGGACTGGGAGGACGAAATTCCGAGATTATCTACTGTGCGGGAAATGATAGCGTATTTACATTCTTGCAAGATGTTTTTGACGAAATTCTAGAGCTTTTCCCTTCTCGCTATATTCATGTTGGTGGAGATGAGGCGCGAAAGACAAACTGGGAGAAATGCCCGCTTTGCCAAAAACGGATGAAAAAACAGCGTTTGGCCAATGAAGAAGATTTGCAGGGTTACTTCATGAAACGTATCAGTGATTATCTGCGTAAGAAAGGTCGTGAAGTGATTGGCTGGGATGAGTTGACAAACAGCTCTTTTCTTCCTGAAGAATCTATTATCCTAGGCTGGCAGGGAATGGGTACGGCTGCTCTGAAAGCTGCCGAAAAGGGACATCGTTTTATCATGACTCCGGCGCGTGTCTTATACTTGATTCGTTATCAGGGACCGCAATGGTTTGAACCGGTAACCTATTTTGGCAACAATACCCTGAAAGATGTTTTCGATTACGAACCTGTACAGAAGGATTGGAAACCGGAATATGAGTCTTTGTTAATGGGAGTACAGGCTTGTATGTGGACAGAGTTCTGTAATAAACCCGAAGATGTGGATTATCTTTTGTTTCCCCGCCTGGCCGCTTTAGCAGAAGTGGCATGGACGCCCGCAGGAACGAAGGACTGGTCTGGATTCTTGAAGCGGATGGACGCATACAACGCGCATATTGCGGAAAAAGGAATTGTCTATGCCCGTTCAATGTATAACATACAACAGACGGTGACATCAGTGGACGGACATTTGGAAGTGAATTTGGAATGTATCCGCCCGGATGTAGAGATTCATTATACACTGAACGGAAGTAATCCGGCAATGTCTTCTCATCGTTACGACGGACCTATCCGTGTGACGAAGACACAAATGGTGAAAGCCGCTACCTTTATGAACGGCAAGCAAATGGGAGAAACTTTAGAGTTGCAACTCACATGGAACAAAGCTACGGCAAAACCTTTGCTTGGCAATAAGAAGAACGAAATGTTATTAGTCAACGGATTGCGGGGAAGCCTGAAATATACTGATTTTGAATGGTGTAACTGGAATCAAAATGATTCTATATCTTTCACGATAGATTTGCAGGGGCGGGAGATTTTGAATAAATTTGCCATCGGTTGCATTACGAATTATGGAATGGGAGCACATAAACCGAAGATGATTCGCGTAGAAGTTTCCGATGACAATCGAACCTACCATACTATGGGAGAATTGAACTTCTCTCCGGAAGAAATCTATCTGGAAGGAACTTTTAGAAATGACTATTCGATAGATATGGGCGGAGTATCTGCCCGTTATGTCCGAGTGACGGCGGAAGGTGCGGGGATATGTCCCGACGAGCATGTCCGTCCCGGTCAGGAAGCGAGAGTCTATTTTGATGAAGTGATTATAGAATAGTAATCAAATAGTTAAAAACAGCAATTAAGTGCTCTTGCAGAATAATCTTATATTATTAGAGACGGATTACACGAATTTCACGGTTTTTAGAATGATGAGTATATAAAATAATAGCGTCAATCAGCTTAATCTGTGCCTAATTTATTATATAAACCAATTATGATGACATGCTTATGAATATTAGCTTAAAGAAACGAACTCTTTTAGTTCTATTGTCAGGACTGACTGCTACTTTCACTTTAGCGCAGCAACAACCGTTGCCCGAATGGCAAAGCCAGTATGCGGTGGGACTGAACAAACTCGCTCCTCACACATACGTATGGCCTTATGCCAACGCTTCCGACATTGAAAAGCCGGGAGGGTATGAACAGTCTCCTTTTTATATGAGTCTCAATGGAAAGTGGAAATTCCATTGGGTGAAGAATCCCGATAATCGTCCGAAGGACTTTTACCAACCTTCTTATTATACAGGAGGATGGGCGGATATCAATGTGCCCGGTAACTGGGAACGCCAGGGGTATGGCACGGCTATCTATGTCAACGAAACGTATGAGTTTGATGATAAAATGTTCAACTTCAAGAAGAATCCGCCGCTGGTGCCTTATGCGGAGAATGAAGTCGGCTCCTACCGACGTACCTTCAAAGTGCCTGCCGACTGGAAAGGACGCAGGGTAGTACTGTGTTGTGAAGGAGTCATTTCTTTCTATTATGTATGGGTGAATGGAAAATTACTTGGATATAATCAGGGATCAAAGACGGCTGCCGAATGGGATATTACAGATGTCCTCAATGAAGGCGAAAATGTGGTTGCTTTGGAAGTGTATCGCTGGAGTTCGGGTGCTTATCTGGAATGTCAGGATATGTGGCGTTTGAGTGGTATCGAACGTGACGTGTATCTTTACAGTACTCCCAAACAGTACATTGCGGATTATAAACTGAATGCTTCTTTAGAAAAAGAGAAATACAAAGATGGTATTTTCGGACTTGAAGTGACCGTAGAGGGACATTCTGCTATATCTGGAGCTACTTCTATTGCTTATACCCTGAAAGACGCCAATGGTAAAGCTGTCCTGCAGGATGCTATCCGGATAAAATCCCGCGGATTGAGCAATTTTATCACGTTTGATGAAAAGAATATTCCCGATGTAAAGGCTTGGAGTGCAGAGCATCCTCATCTTTACACATTAATACTCGAACTGAAGGATGAACAAGGCAAGGTAACCGAACTGACTGGTTGTGAAGTCGGTTTCCGTACCTCGGAAATCAAAGACGGACGTTTCTGCATCAACGGCGTTCCGGTATTGGTGAAGGGAACCAACCGACACGAGCATTCTCAACTGGGACGTACCGTGAGCAAGGAGCTGATGGAACTGGACATCAAACTGATGAAGCAGCACAACATCAACATGGTGCGTAACTCGCATTATCCTACGCATCCTTACTGGTATCAACTTTGCGACCGTTACGGTTTGTACATGATTGATGAGGCAAACATCGAATCTCACGGAATGGGATATGGTCCTGCTTCCCTAGCCAAGGATAGTACCTGGCTGACTGCGCACATGGATCGTACTCACCGGATGTATGAACGTTCTAAGAATCACCCGGCTATCGTTATCTGGTCATTGGGAAATGAAGCAGGAAACGGAATTAACTTCGAACGTACTTATGACTGGCTGAAATCGGTAGAGAAAACTCGCCCTGTACAGTATGAACGTGCCGAATTGAACTATAATACGGATATTTACTGTCGTATGTACCGCAGTGTAGACGATATCAAAGCATACGTAAAAGAGAAAGACATCTACCGCCCTTTCATTCTTTGTGAATATCTTCATGCGATGGGCAACAGTTGCGGCGGACTGAAAGAATACTGGGACGTATTTGAAAACAATCCGATGGCACAAGGTGGCTGCGTTTGGGACTGGGTGGATCAGTCATTCCGCGAAATAGACAAGAACGGTAAATGGTACTGGACGTATGGCGGTGATTACGGACCGGAAGGAATTCCAAGTTTCGGAAACTTCTGCTGTAACGGTTTGGTGGGCGCCAACCGTGAACCGCACCCGCATTTGCTCGAAGTAAAGAAAGTATATCAGAACATAAAAGTAACGCTGGCGAATCAGAAGAATCTGACTATCCGTGTCAAGAACTGGTATGATTTCTCTAACTTGAATGAGTATGTACTGAACTGGAATGTGACGGCAGATAATGGCAAGATTTTGGCGGAAGGTACAAAAACGGTTGATTGTGCACCGCACGCTACTGTTGATGTTACTTTGGGTGCTGTAAAACTTCCGAATACAGTCCGTGAGGCTTATTTGAATATCAGCTGGACCCGTCGTGAAGCTTCTTCAATGATAGATAAGGATTGGGAGGTGGCATACGACCAGTTTGTATTTGCCGGTAATAAGAACTACACAGGCTACCGTCCGCACAAAGCAGGTGAAACGACTTTCACCGTTGATAAGCAAACTGGCGCACTGACTTCATTGAACCTGAACGGCAAAGAATTATTGGCTACTCCGCTGACATTGAGCCTTTACCGCCCGGTAACGGATAATGACAACCGGGATAAGAACGGCGCACGCTTGTGGCGTGATGCGGGATTGGATTGTCTGACCCAGAAAGTAGTGTCATTGAAGGAAAGTAAGACTTCGACCACTGCCCGTGTAGAAATCCTAAATGCAAAAACGCAAAGGGTAGGAATTGCTGACTTTGTTTATTCACTGGATAGAAACGGTGCACTGAAAGTACATACAACTTTCCAACCCGACACGACCATTGTGAAATCAATGGCACGCCTAGGATTGACGTTCCGTGTGTCGAACGCCTACGATCAGGTTTCTTACTTGGGACGTGGAGATAATGAAACCTATATTGACCGCAATCAGTCCGGTAAAATCGGTGTATATCAGACCACACCGGAACGGATGTTCCACTATTATGTTGCTCCGCAATCTACAGGCAACCGCACCGATGTACGTTGGGTGAAGTTGGGAGATACTTCCGGCGAAGGTATCTTTGTTGAGTCGGATCGTGCTTTCCAGTTTAGTATCATTCCTTTTTCGGATGTATTATTAGAGAAGGCCCGCCATATCAATGAACTGGAACGCGATGGATTGCTGACAGTGCATCTGGATGCTGAACAGGCAGGTGTGGGAACGGCTACTTGTGGTCCCGGAGTATTACCGCAATACTTGGTTCCATTAAAGAAACAGAGTTTTGAATTTACCCTTTATCCGGTGAAATAGATACTAAATCAATAGGTTATTTAGATTATATATAAAGGTGGGGGTTACACTGAATGGATGGAATGTCGTAAGAAAATATTCCATGAGGATCGTGAAATCTGCACCTTTATTTTATCTTTGTACGATTGCAATAATTAATAGACCATGAATAAACTACTAACCTCTCTTTTATTGTCTGTTACTCTCATGAGTGGAGCGCAGGCGCAGAAAAAAGAAAATTACTATGTGAAGCATGTTGAATTTCCTCAAAGTGCAACTATCGAACAGAAGGTTGATATGGCAGCGCGTCTGGTACCTACTCCACAGCAATACGCTTGGCAACAAATGGAATTAACAGCTTTCCTTCATTTTGGTATCAACACCTTTACCGGACGTGAATGGGGGGACGGGAAAGAAGATCCCGCGCTCTTTAATCCTTCGGAACTGGATGCTGAACAATGGGTACGTACCCTCAAGGAAGCCGGCTTTAAAATGGTGCTTCTGACTGCAAAACATCACGACGGTTTCTGCCTTTGGCCAACGGCTACTACCAAACATTCCGTGGCCTCTTCTCCTTGGAAAAACGGACAAGGCGATGTAGTGAAAGAACTTCGTGCTGCCTGTGACAAATATGATATGAAGTTTGGAGTATATCTTTCTCCCTGGGACCGGAATGCGGAATGTTATGGAGACTCTCCCCGTTACAATGATTTTTTTATTCGGCAATTGACGGAATTGCTCACCAATTATGGTGAAGTACATGAAGTCTGGTTCGACGGGGCGAATGGAGAAGGTCCGAACGGAAAGAAGCAAGTGTATGACTGGGACGCTTTTTACCAAACCATCCAACGCCTCCAACCCAAAGCTGTGATGGCAATTATGGGGGATGATGTCCGCTGGGTCGGAAACGAGAAAGGAGTAGGCCGTGAAACGGAATGGAACGCAACTGTGTTGACTCCCGGTATATATGCCCGTTCACAAGAGAACAACAAACGTTTGGGTGTTTTCAGTAAAGCAGAGGATTTGGGAAGTCGTAAGATATTGGAGAAAGCTACGGAATTATTCTGGTATCCTTCGGAAGTCGACGTATCTATCCGTCCGGGATGGTTCTATCATGCGGAGGAAGATGGTAAAGTGAAATCTTTGAAGCATTTATCAGATATTTATTTCCAGTCGGTAGGATATAATTCAGTGCTTCTACTGAATATTCCACCTGACCGGAGGGGACTGATTCATGAAGCTGATATCAAGCGGTTGAAAGAGTTTGCTGATTATCGGCAACAAACGTTTGCTGACAACCGGGTGAAAAACGGAAGAAAATACTGGAGCACTACTTCGGGCGGTGAGGCTGTCTATGCCTTGAAGTCCAAATCGGAAATCAATCTGGTCATGTTGCAGGAAGATATAACGAAAGGGCAGAGGGTAGAGGCTTTTACTGTGGAAGCCTTGACGGATAATGGCTGGAAAGAAGTAGGAAAAGGTACGACGATAGGATATAAACGTATGTTGCGCTTTCCGGCAGTTAATGCCAATAAGCTCCGGGTGAGAATAGACGAGTGCCGGTTGACTGCTTACGTTAGTCAGGTTGCCGCTTATTATGCAGAACCTTTGCAGGAAGAAACAACGAAAGAAGACTGGAATAATTTGCCGCGTTCCGGATGGAAACAGGTTGCTGCTTCTCCATTAACGATTGATTTGGGGAAGACGGTAACATTGAGCAGTTTCACGTACGCGCCTTCAAAAGCGGAGGTAAAGCCGACGATGGCATTCCGTTATCAATTCTTTGTAAGCATGGATGGTAAGAGCTGGAAAGAAGTGCCTGCCAGTGGAGAGTTCAGCAATATTATGCATAATCCGTTGCCACAGACGGTTGCTTTCAGTCAGAAAGTACAGGCACGTTTCATTAAACTGGAGGCCACTACACCTGATGCTACCGTTGCTAAAGTAAATATGAATGAAATAGGGGTGATGGTGATTCCCTGATGGAGCCCTCATCGAAAAATGATATGCTTAGAGAGTAGCAGTGGAGACCGGTGTCTTGATTCTTGATAAATCGGATACTAGTCTCTTTTTTTCTAAACCAAATGAATATTTTACTGTTATTTATAAAAAAAGACAGAAGTTATGTTAGTAGTAGATTTAGGAAAATGGATGAATAAAACCCTCATTAATTGGGGAATAGATCCGGCTGTTGCCGATCGTTTTGATGAGACTATTATGGCTTTACTGATGATAGTGGTTGCTATCGTTTTGAATTATCTTTGCCAGGCAATTCTTATTGGAGGTATGAAACAGTATACGAGACGTAAACCTCATCAATGGAATACATTGTTGATGAAGCGTAGGGTATTTCATAATTTGATTCATACCATCCCGGCTTTTCTGGTTTATTCGTTGTTGCCGATGGCTTTTATCCGTGGAAAAGAGCTGTTGCTGATTTCCCAGAAGACGTGCGTCATTTATATTATTTTCTCTTTACTATTGGCTATAAATGGGATTCTGTTGATGATAATGGATATCTATGACGGAAGAGAGTCGATGAAAGACCGCCCGATGAAAGGTTTTATCCAAGTGTTGCAGGTGCTTCTTTTCTTTGTTGGCGGGATTGTAATCATTGCTATTATCGTGAATAAGTCTCCGGCTACTTTGTTTGCGGGCTTGGGCGCTTCAGCGGCTATTTTAATGTTAGTATTCAAAGATTCCATATTAGGTTTTGTGGCGGGTATCCAGCTTTCTGCCAACGATATGGTTCGTCCGGGGGACTGGGTGACGCTTCCTTCCGGTGACGCAAATGGCATTGTACAGGAAATAACGCTGAATACAGTTAAGATCCAGAATTTTGATAATACCATTTCCACTATTCCTCCTTATACATTAGTGAGCAGTCCTTTTCAGAATTGGCGGGGAATGACACAGTCGGGAGGACGACGGGTGATGAAGAGTATAACTTTGGATTTGACTACACTTCAATTCTGTACTCCGGAAATGTTGGACTGTTACCGGAAAGAAATTCCATTAATGGCGGATTATCAGCCGGAAGAAGGAGTCGTTCCTACCAATTCTCAAGTGTACAGGGTATATATTGAACGCTATTTGTGTAGTCTGCCTGTGGTCAATCAGGAGTTGGATTTGATTATCAGTCAGAAAGAAGCTACGATGTACGGAGTACCTATTCAGGTTTATTTCTTCTCCCGCAATAAGGTCTGGAAAGAATACGAGCGTATTCAGTCGGATATCTTCGACCATTTGCTGGCAATGGTTCCGAAGTTCGATTTGAAGGTTTATCAGTATTCGGACTAATTCATCATTTGCATCATAGAGGACATGGAGAAATAGAAGTTCGGAACTCTTGTTTGATAATTTAATTTATGAAGCTATGATGAGGCGTTATATTTCTCATCGTAGTGAGAATAGTCTCTTGTCAGAGTATGCTGTAGCGGCGTTTGTACTTCTCTGATAATGGTTGACTATCTTTATTTGTAATAACCTGATAATATTGGCTACTATCGTTTGCCATAATTAATATACAATCAATTCAAAGTCTGTGTAGATAGGAAGATGGTCACTGATGCCTCCTTGATATTTCATTCCCTTATAAGTGCGGAAAGGTTCTTTGTCACCATATTTTTCGTCGTCTTTCAGTAAAAAAGGGAGAAGGCATACATTTGCTTTTTCTTCGCTAGTGAAAAAGTGATTTGATTGATTTAATAGCGTGCCTGATACAATCAAGTGGTCGAGTAATCCCCATTCACCACGAAATTTGTAAGAACCGAAGTTTTTTGATTTTGCTTTTCGGGCAAGTAGATGATATAGTTTTAGTGAGGAGAGGGTAACTGTTGAGGCGTTGGCGGAGTCGGTTGTTGAAGCTAGGTCATTGGTTTTAACAGGAGGCGCTTCGGCTTTCAGTATTTTCAGAATGGACTGATTCGTCGGGTAATCGTTGAAATCCCCCATGATAATGGCTTGCGGATGAGAACGAATATTCATAATGCTATCGACTTCCGTACGCAGTATGTGAGCTACATATAAACGATAAGGTTCCGATTCTTTGGCTCCACCCGAACGGCTGGGGAAGTGGCAGACAAATACGTCGAGTGTATCTCCCGCCAGTAGAAGCCCGCTGACGTGTAGCAAATCTCTTGTCGGACGGTGCTGCTTAAACGGAGGAATGGAGATGGAACGGGAAGATAATAGTTTGAATAGATCCCGTTGATAAAGCAAGGCTACGTCAATTCCTCTTAAATCAGGGGAGTTGGTCATTACATAACGATAGCTGAGCTCTTTTAAAGGAGAACGACGGGTAAGGTCACGAAGCACTGTATCATTTTCTACTTCACATAATCCAACTAATGCGGGAGGATTCCATTCGCCAATAGCAGTAATTACACGGGCAACATCAGCCAGTTTTTTCTTATATCTGCTATAATTCCAATGACGTATCGCATCGGGAAGATATTCATGATCGTTCTTCAGACTGTCGTGGTGTGTGTCGAACAGGTTTTCTATGTTCCAACTTACAACACGGAAAGAGATTCTTTCTTGTTGAGAGGAGGCTTGTCTGCTGTGAACCTCTTGTGCAATGATATTGGAAGGAGCGAGGAAACTTACACCTGATAAAATCATAGTAAAAAAGAGTACGATAACAGCTATTCTTTTTTGACTGTTACCATACTCTTCTTTATGTTGACTTATTTGCCCGCTACTTCTTGGCAGGTACATGTGCCAGGATGTCCAACAGGTGTTTCCAGAACTTTTCTACAGTAGGAATAAGCATTCGTTCGTCAGGAGAATGAACACCTGTCAGTGTCGGTCCGAAAGAGATCATATCCAGCGTTGGATATTTATCAAGGAACAGACCACATTCCAATCCTGCATGGATGGCTTTAACTTTCGCATCTACACCAAATAGACGCTTGTAAGATTCAACTGCCACTTCGAGGATAGCCGAGTGCGGATTCGGTTTCCATCCCGGATAACCTTCACCGAACGTAACATTAGCTCCTGCCAGTTGGAATACGGCCCTAACCGTGTTCGCCATATCGTTGCGTGCGGATAGTATCGAGCTTCGCTGACTGGTTTCAATACGGATGATATGATTCGGTTTCATCTTGACAGATGCCAGATTGGTAGACGTTTCCACCAGTCCGGGAATATCCTGGCTCATAGCATATACACCGTGAGGAGCTGCATACAGAGCTTTTAATAAGCAGGTAGTGGTATCCTGGTCGATAGCTATCTTACGGGGAGCTTCCGATTCGAGTACCAACTTTAAGTCAGGTTCTACAACAGATAATTCGTCTTCCATTTCGCTGGTGAAAATATTCAGTTCGGTGCGGACATCATGCTTGGCATCTTCGGGAACTGCACAAATTGCATAAGCCTCGCGGGGAATAGCGTTACGCAGATTACCTCCGTTGATTTCACAAAGGTACAGATCATGTCTGCCAGCCATGCGTGAAAGAAAACGGTTCAGTATTTTGTTGGCATTGCCCCGTCCCAAATGAATGTCACCACCGGAGTGACCGCCTTTCAACCCTTTCACTTCCACCTTGAAGAAGAAATATCCGGCGAGAACTTCCACTTCCTTATAAGTAAATTCTGCAACGGAGTCAATACCTCCGGCACATCCGATAAAGATTTCCCCTTCATCTTCCGAATCGAGGTTCAGAAGGATGTCACCGCTCATAAAACCTTCTTGCAGGGCAAAAGCTCCGGTCAGTCCGGTTTCTTCGTCTACGGTAAACAGGCATTCCAGCGGACCGTGCTCAATGTTGTCGTCAGCCAGGATAGCCAGCTCGGTAGCTACACCGATACCGTTGTCGGCTCCGAGGGTTGTGCCTTTGGCTTTCAGCCATTCACCGTCAATTTCCGTTTCGATGGGATCGGTGAGGAAGTCGTGTTGAACATCGTTATTCTTTTCGCACACCATGTCGATATGCGATTGCAGAACGACGGTTTGAAGATTTTCTTTTCCCGGAGTAGCGGGCTTTTTAATCAATACATTGCCGGCTTCGTCCACCTTGGTTTCCAGATTATGTTTTGCTCCGAATGCCTTCAGGTAGGCAATCATTTTCTCTTCCTTCTTCGAAGGGCGTGGCACTTGGCAGATTTCTTCGAAATACTTGAATACGCCAGCCGGCTTTAAGTCTTTTTTTTCCATGCTGTTTCTATTTTATAATAGGAATAGAAGGGTTGTTTTCGCTTCTTCTATTGCTAAATATGGTTAATTTGATTGACTTATCTGAACTCATATCTCATTAAAGCCTATCTTTGCACTCACAAAATTAATAGAAATGGTTGAGACTATACTGATAACTTTGTTAATAGTTGCTATTTCCCTGGTATTATTAGGGGTGAAAGTATTCTTTACGAAGGGTGGGAAGTTCCCGAATGGTCACGTGAGTGGGAATAAAGCGTTGCGTCAGAAAGGAATCGGATGCGCACAGTCGCAAGATCGCGAAGCACAAAAGAAGCCGCGTTTTTCTATTAACGAGTTGGAAAAAGCCTTGAACGATAGTATGAATTAAATTTATTAAAAACAATACTTATTAATTATGAATAGAATGAACTACCTCATGAACGGTTTGGCTGCTCTTGCGTTTATCGTTTTATTTTCACAATGTGCTGGCAAAACTGACAATCAAACTACCAATGCTCCGGCTCAGGCTAATGCCGAACTGTCAGGAATGAAAATTGCCTATGTTGAAATAGATACGCTGCTTGCCAAATACAATTTCTGTATTGACTTGAATGAGGCGATGGTAAAGAAGAGCGAAAACGTTCGTATGACATTGAATCAGAAGGCTACCTCTTTGAACAAGGAAAAGCAAGATTTTCAGAAGAAAGTTGAAAACAACGCTTTCCTGTCACAAGATAGAGCGCAGCAAGAGTACAACCGTCTGGTGAAGTTGGAACAAGATTTGCAAGAGTTGAGCAACAAACTTCAGAATGGTTTGATGGAAGAGAACAACAAGAATAGCTTGCAGTTCCGCGATTCTATCAACGCTTTCCTGAAAGAATATAATAAGACTCACGGATATAGCCTGATCTTCAGCAACACTGGTTTCGATAACCTGCTTTATGCTGACAGCACTTTCAATATTACAAAAGAAATTGTTGACGGGTTGAATGCAAGATATTCACCTGTGAAGAAATAAATGATATAAAACTGTTCCGTTCTTTATAAAAGGACGGAACATTATCGAATTAAAAAAAGTGATGCCTGTTCAAGACTGAAAAGCTATGAACGGGCTTTTTTTATGACCTTTCTTTTTCTTCTTCCTGTGGAATACGGAAAGCGGTGTAAAGTTCGAGGATGGCAGCAACTGTGAGGCAGGCAATCCATTCATTGCCTCGTGTGGTAAACATGAAGGCTCCGGTCAGGATAAGTGCCAGTGCACCGAATATCTGCTGAACACGCAGGCGTTTCAATGTTTTGCTCTTTCCTTTGACGGGTGTGTTCACTTGTGCCAATGCGATACATCCGGCTCCAACAGTATATATGTAAGGAGCGTATATCCATCCGGTAATAAACACAGCTGCTCCGGTGAGAGCCATTATGGCGCCTGCGGTGAAAAGGGCGGGTACTAATTGTTTCATTCTTTAATCTTCAAAAACGTAAATATCTTCGTTGGGTTTCTTCATCAGATACTTTTCACGGGCGATCTGTTCGATGGCGTCCGGATTGGTACTTATTTCGTTGAGACGTTTGGTGTTCTCTTCGTAATCTGCCCGGTACTTTTCTATCTCTTCTTTCAACTGGCTGATTTCCCGTTCATATCCGAAACGACGAACCAGGCTGTTCTCGTCCAGAAAGCCAATGATAACAGCAAATGCAACGACCGTAATGAGGTACTTGCGTCTGCATATGAAACTCCAGATACTGATTAGTTTACCCATAATTTCTCCTTTTAATATCTGCAAAGATAAAACTAATAACTTAAAAACTTATCGCTTCGGCTTCAAAACTTCTCTCTTTATCCCTTATTACTTATCACTTTTTTTGTGTACATTTGCAGAATAAGCGAAATTTCAAAAACAGAGAGAATCCCGGATATGGAAAACTATATTGTTTCAGCCCGTAAATACCGTCCGTCCACGTTCGAATCGGTGGTGGGGCAGCGGGCGTTGACTACTACGCTGAAAAATGCAATTGCTACCCAAAAACTGGCTCATGCTTATTTGTTTTGCGGACCGCGCGGGGTAGGAAAAACGACTTGCGCGCGTATCTTTGCCAAAACCATTAATTGTATGACGCCTACCGCTGACGGAGAGGCTTGCAATCAGTGTGAGTCATGTGTAGCTTTCAACGAACAGCGGTCATATAATATTCACGAACTCGATGCTGCTTCTAATAACTCGGTGGATGACATTCGCCAGTTGGTGGAGCAAGTGCGTATCCCGCCACAGATTGGTAAGTATAAGGTATATATCATCGACGAGGTGCACATGCTCTCGGCATCTGCTTTCAATGCGTTCCTGAAAACGCTGGAAGAACCTCCCCGTCATGCGATTTTTATTCTGGCTACGACGGAGAAGCATAAGATTCTTCCTACCATTCTTTCACGTTGTCAGATTTATGACTTTAACCGGATAAGCGTGGAAGATACGGTGAATCATCTGTCGTATGTTGCTTCGAAAGAAGGAATCACGGCAGAGCCGGAAGCGCTGAACGTGATAGCCATGAAGGCGGACGGTGGTATGCGTGATGCATTGTCTATCTTCGATCAGGTGGTTAGTTTCACCGGAGGAAATATCACCTATAAGAGTGTGATTGATAATCTGAACGTACTTGATTATGAATATTATTTCCGTCTGACGGATTGCTTCCTCGAAAACAAGGTGAGCGACGCATTGTTGCTTTTCAATGATATATTGAATAAAGGTTTTGACGGAAGTCACTTTATTACCGGATTGTCGTCTCATTTCCGTGACTTGTTGGTCGGGAAAGACCCGGTGACATTGCCTTTGCTGGAAGTGGGAGCGAGCATACGCCAACGTTATCAGGAACAGGCGCAGAAATGTCCGTTACCTTTCTTGTACCGGGCTATGAAGCTGTGTAATGAGTGCGATTTGAATTACCGCATCAGCAAAAATAAGCGTTTGCTGGTAGAACTGACCTTGATACAGGTTGCACAGCTTACCACCGAGGGGGATGACGTGAGTGGTGGGCGTGGCCCTAAGAAGACTATAAAACCCGTATTCACTCAGCCTGCCGCAGCACAGCAGCCGCAGGTAGCTTCTGGCACTCAGGTTCAGCAGGCTCCAGTTCATTCGTCTCCGTCTTCAGTTACAACACAGGTTGCTAATGGGACTACTGCCCAGCATCTGCAGGCTTCTGCGGCTGTGCAACCGGGAGCACCGGCTTCTCCTGGTGCGGCTTCGTCTGCTCCGTCACAAGGAGCGGGAGTTGCTCAGACTGCCAAGGAAGAACGAAAAATTCCCGTGATGAAGATGTCCAGCTTGGGGGTATCTATCAAGAATCCGCAGCGTGACCAAGTATCGCAGAATGCGACTACAACTTATGTTCCTAAGGTGCAACAACCGGAAGAGGATTTTATGTTCAATGACCGGGATTTGAATTATTATTGGCAGGAGTATGCCGGCCAGTTGCCGAAAGAACAGGATGCTCTTGCAAAACGTATGCAGATGCTCCGTCCGGCGTTGCTTAACAACTCAACTACTTTTGAAGTGGTGGTTGATAATGAGTTTGCTGCAAAGGATTTTACAGCTTTGATTCCCGAATTGCAGGATTATCTTCGCGGCAGACTGAAGAACAGTAAAGTGATGATGACAGTGCGGGTAAGTGAGGCAACAGAAACAGTACGTCCTGTGGGACGTGTCGAGAAATTCCAGATGATGGCTCAAAAGAATCAGGCATTGATGCAACTGAAAGATGAGTTCGGGCTGGAATTATATTAATGTACTTACTTCTATCAGATTACCATCCGGATCTCTGAAATAAATACTCCGGATGGCACCCTGCGCACCTTGACGCTGGACTATACCGACTTCTATTTCTATTCCTTTGGATTCTACTTCGACTTTTATTTCCTCTATGTTTCCTCCTGTAAGTAAACAGATGTCCGCACTTCCGAAAGCAGGATGCTTGGCAGCAGGAAGGAACTGTGCTTTTCCTACGTGAAGATTGATTTTCTGATTACCGAACTTGACGGCAAAGCGTTGGTTGCTTGTATCGGCTTCCATTCCCAGGACTTCTGTGTAGAAATGTAGGCTTTTATCTATATCGGACACCGGTATGACGATATGGTCGATATTCTTGATTTTCATATCAATGTAGGCGTTGATTCATGCGGTCTTCATATCCGTCTGAAGGTTTTCTTCCCGGCATGACAATCCACAAGATAATATATATAATCACTCCGGCGAAAGCAGTGAAGAATGTAGCCAATATATATACTATTCTCAATAAAGTAGCATCCCATCCGAAATATTCGGCTATTCCGGCACATACACCTGCAATCATTCGATTGGAAGAGCGGGTTAATTTCTTTTCATTTTCCATGATATACTATGTTCTTTTAATGCAAATGCTACACAAATATAGAGAATATATTTGGTTTATGGGTTAAACGGAAAGATTTATGTATTATTTGTTAGCATTTTAACTTACTTAATTTGGGGTCAACAATAGACCAACAACAAGGAATATTAGGTAGGATTTAGCATGATTTGCTCTCTAAGATGCCTATTTCCTGAAAGCAGAAAACCCTCATAAGTATTTAACTTACAAGGGTTTTTGTTGGGTGGAAGACCGGACTCGAACCGGCGACATTCAGAACCACAATCTGACGCTCTAACCAACTGAACTACATCCACCATGTTTGCGTTTCTCTAACGCGGTGCAAAGATAGATATTATCTTCTAATTTCCAAAAGATTCTGCTATTTTTTTTCGAAAAAAGTATATTCTTTTATTCCCCGATTGTGCTTGCTGAAAAGGGTTCGCGCATCATTTACAAAGATTTTCAGAGAGTTACATGCTTGTAAAGGAATTGAATCAATCGGCAAATTGACTGGGAGCAATTGATGATTTTTTTTTCCTGATTGAATGGGACGGGCTGTCCATACTAAACTATAATCACAATTATTGAGGCGGACAGTGCTGTCTTTTACTAATTCCATTCTTACCATCAGTCCTCCGTCAGTGCGGCGGGCGGACATATTGGAAATATAATTTCCCAGCGAATAGACTACGAGATGTTTGTCATTCGTCAGGCTGTCTGTGCGAACTTCGATGGGCTGAACTACGTGAGGATGGGAGCCGATGATATGGTTTACTCCTTTTTCAATCAGCCAGTCGGCGAGGAATTTTTGCTCTTTGTCCGGGAGTGACTGGTATTCGATTCCCCAATGCATACAAGCTATGATAGCATCCGGCTTCATTGCTTTACTCTCTTCAATATCTTTGGCGATGATGGCTGTATCGATATAGTTCACGATATTAGGAGGGGTAACGGGGATGCCGTTTGTTCCATACGTGTAGTTGAGCAGGGCGATGCGGAATCCGTTCTTTTCTAATAAAAGAGGATATTTCTTTTCGCGTTCATCAGCGTTGATATACGTGCCTGCGTGTGGAACCTTTAAAGAGTCTATTAATTGAATGGTTCTCTCCAGTCCGGATTTACCACGATCGAGACTGTGGTTGTTGGCAGTCACTAAAACATTGAAACCTGCATCGTGAATTGCGGTCAGAAATTCGTCCGGCGCGCTGAAAGCAGGATAACCTTTGTAAGGTTTGCCTCCTAATGTCACTTCCAGGTTGGCGATGGAGAGGTCGGCTTTCTTTATTTCTTCTTTGACATACGCAAAGCATGTGGAGTAATCATAGCCGGTTGATGTTCGTGCAGCGTTGATTTGTCCCTGATGTTGCATGAGGTCACCTACGAAAAGGAGGCGTAGGGTGTCGGTGGGGAAGATGCTGTCGGAAAGGCTGTCCGACAGGGTGTCAATGATAGAATCTCTCTTTGCCTGCGACCGGGAGGTGCAGGACAAAGAGAGAAGCAAAATCATCAGAAACAGGGTATGTCTCATTGATAAATAGCTTTCTTACCAGCTAAGAGTGTATTTTTCATTAACGATACAATCGTCATTGGTCCAACACCGCCCGGTACGGGAGTGATGAATGAGCATTTCGGTGCAACTTCGTCAAACTTCACGTCGCCGGTCAGTTTAAAACCTGATTTCTTGGTTGCATCCGGCACACGGGTAGTACCTACGTCAATAACTACCGCGCCTTCTTTCACCATTTCGGCTTTTACAAAGTTCGGTTGTCCCAAAGCAGCGATAATAATATCAGCTTCCTGACATTCTTTTACCAGGTCTCTGCTACGGCTGTGGCATACGGTTACTGTGGCATCGCCCGGATAGGCTTTCTGCATCATCAGGGCAGCCATCGGTTTGCCGACAATATTGCTGCGTCCGAGTACGACGCACTTTTTTCCGGAAGTTTCTATGTTATAACGTTTCAACAATTCGAGAATGCCGTTGGGAGTAGCGGATACATAACACGGAAGCCCGATGGACATACGGCCTACGTTGATCGGATGGAAACCGTCTACGTCTTTACGGTAATCAATTGTTTCGATTACTTTCTGTTCGGAGATATGCTTGGGTAAGGGAAGTTGTACGATAAAGCCGTCCACGTCGTTGTCTTCGTTTAGTTCACGTACTTTGGCAAGCAGTTCTTCTTCGGTCACGTCACTTTCATAACGGATGAGGGAAGACTTGAATCCACATACTTCACAGGCTTTTACTTTGGCAGCTACATAAGTCTCGCTACCACCATCGTGTCCTACAAGAATAGCGGCCAGGTGCGGGCGTTTTTCGCCATGAGCCACCATTTCGGCTACTTCGGCTGCAATCTCTTGTTTTACTTGTTCGGAAATTGCTTTTCCGTCTATCAGAGTCATATTTTCAGAGTATTTATTGGTGATGGACAAAAGTAAAATAAATAACTGAACTCTCCAAAGGGATTGGAATTTTTGTCAAGAGATGGGGGGGATAAAAAAAAGAGGGAGCCGAAACTCCCTCTTTTTACTTATCATTAGATTTGGATCTACAGAATGATTACTTTTTCATCTTAGGCATCATCTTACCCATTTTGCTGCTAGTCACCATTTTCATCATTTTGCGTGTCTGGTCGAACTGTTTCAATAGGCGATTCACTTCTTGGATAGTCGTTCCGCTACCTTTGGCGATACGCGTACGGCGTGAACCGTTCAGTATTTCCGGATTGGAACGTTCTGCCGGAGTCATGGAATAAATGATGGCTTCGATGCTCTTGAAAGCATTGTCGTCAATATCAATATCTTTGATTGCTTTTCCTACTCCCGGAATCATGGAAGCGAGGTCTTTCAGATTACCCATTTTCTTGATTTGTGCAATCTGGCTAAGGAAGTCGTTGAAGTCGAATTGGTTTTTGGCAATTTTCTTCTGTAAGCGTTTGGCTTCTTCTTCATCGTATTGTTCCTGTGCGCGTTCTACCAATGAAACGATGTCACCCATACCGAGAATACGGTCGGCCATACGGGCAGGGTGGAACTGATCGATTGCTTCCAGCTTTTCACCTGTACCTACGAATTTAATCGGTTTGTTCACTACCGAACGGATAGAAAGAGCCGCACCACCGCGGGTATCACCATCGAGTTTGGTCAGTACCACACCGTTGAAGTCCAGACGTTCATTGAATTCTTTAGCTGTGTTTACAGCGTCCTGACCGGTCATGGAGTCTACCACGAACAGAATTTCGTCCGGGTTGATTGCTTTTTTGATAGCGGCGATCTCGTTCATCATCTGCTCGTCTACTGCCAGACGTCCGGCTGTATCGACGATAACGAGGTCGTATCCTTTGGCTTTGGCTTCCTGAATGGCGTGTTGTGCGATTTCTACCGGATTCTTGCTGTCCAGTTCGCAGTACATCGGTACTTCAATCTGTTCTGCCAATACACGTAACTGTTCGATAGCTGCCGGACGGTAAACGTCACAAGCCACCAATAATGGCTTACGGTTCTTCTTGGTTTTCAGCATTCGTGCCAGTTTACCGGAGAAGGTGGTCTTACCCGAACCCTGCAAACCTGACATCAGGATAACTGCCGGACGGGCGTCGATGTTGATCTCGGCTGTCTCTCCACCCATCAATTGTGTAAGTTCATCATGCACGATTTTCACCATCAATTGGCTTGGCTTCACAGCCGTAAGAACGTTCTGGCCAAGCGCTTTTTCTTTCACTGTATCCGTGAAATTCTTTGCCACCTTGTAGTTTACGTCGGCGTCGAGAAGTGCTTTACGTACGTCTTTCAGCGTCTCCGCCACGTTGATTTCGGTGATTTTGCCTTCACCTTTCAGAATCTTGAATGACCGTTCTAGTCTTTCACTTAAATTATCGAACATAGTTATTTAATTACGAATTACTAATTACAATTTACTTGGCCGAAAGAGGGACTTTTCCGTCTACTCTTTATTTGAGCTTGCAAATGTACAAAAATCTCTTGTATTTATATCTTTTTATTCTGCCATTTTGCTTTTTTGAGATAAATATAACTTGTTATCAACAGCAAGCTATAATACACAATCTCAATCGTAAAGCAAATTTCGATCGGTGCTTTCAGCCACATTCCGATGAAAATGATGTATGATCCGTAGATGATAATTGTAATCGTTTCGAGCAACAGGGCTGCCTGTGTATTTCCTGTTCCGGAGATACCGTTAAACACCACGTTGGCTACGGATGCGATAAGCATGGCGCAACAAATTACATATACCGAGGGTACGGATTCCGTAATGAGCGCAGCTTCACTAGTGTAAATGGAGAGCAGGAATTGCGGAAACAGTGCCGATACCGCTACTAACCCCAGCATGATGAAAAAGGAGAAACGCGCAATTTTATTAATGAGCGGCATCACGTGCTGGATGCCTCCTGCACCAATAGCATTGCTGACAAGACTGTTGGTAGTCGTAGCCAGTGCGTTGACCGGAATCAGCAATACGACATAAATACTCCGGACGATATTGGCAATCGCCAGTTCCCGTTGTCCCAACCGTTCTACGGCTACGAAGAAAACGAACCAGGTAGCCATCGACAGGAAATATTGCAGCATGGTGAAGCAGGAGATACTAAGAATCCGCATCAGCAATGCTGGGTCGAATGTGCGCAGGCGGTTCATACCGTATTTCTTTAAATCGACCGTGGCATACGTATAGATGACGAAAAAGAGAATGGAGGAGGCTTCTGCCAATACGGAAGCAATAGCAGCCCCTTTGATACCCATTTCCGGCAAACCGAACTTTCCGAAAATTAATGCATAGTCCAGTACGACATTAGTTAATGCCATGACAATAGCATTGATGGTTAGCACTTTAGTGCGTGTAATGCCGATGTACAATGCCCGGAACATGACATTGATAAAAGAGAAAAAGAATCCGTAAATACGCCAGTTCAGAAACTCCATTGTTCCTTCGTAGATGGATTCTGAAGAAACTAGCAAACGCATGATGTTTCCACCGAATGCTTTGGTGAATCCGAATAGCAGCAGGGCCATGACGAACAGGAACATGATTCCTTGAATCATGACGGGACCGACATCCGAATAGCGTCCTTCGCCATTGCGTCGTGCGATGACTATCTGCGAACCGGTACTGAATCCGAATGCGATGGTGAATACGCATATATAGAATAACCCGCCCATAGCTGATGCTCCAAGGGCTACTTCACTCACGTGTCCGAGGAATGCTGTGTCGGTGACATTGATGACATTTTGTGCCAGCAAGCTTAGTAGTATCGGATAACTGACACTCCAAATCTGTTTGTTGGTGTACATAATTAAGTGTTTAAGTTTACACTTTGCAAAGATAGTGCTTTATTTCGATTCGGAAACGATGGGGTAGATGAAAACAATTTCCGGACCTCCGGGAGTTTTATCGTTGACGAGATAGTTTCCTCCGAAATGTTTTAGTAACAACAGGTTGATATCATGCCGGATGATGGTTTCCTGTGATACGAATGCATGGTCTGCCAAAGGTGAATTAGTGATCCGGAAACAAAGCATGTCTTCATTCTGGCTTAATGTGAACCGGATGATTCGTGCTTGCCGGTGTTCTTGTGGGTACACCAGTACGCTAATCAAGGCCTGTGTCAGTCGCATTATATCGGTATGAATTTGGGCGTCCGTTTCGCTGGAAAATTCAATCTGGATACCTGTTTCTTCGTTCCTCATCTGCGCCATGCTGCATGCTTCCTTGCATAGGGTAGTGGCATCATAGTCTTGCAACTGGAACTTCATCATCTGAGCTTCCAAACGGGATAAGTCGAGAACGTCATTGACAAGTCTCATTAACTTCTCCGAACTTTTGTGGATGATGTTTGAGTATTCTTGCCTTATTTCCTTGTCTATATTGGGTTCGCTGGCTATGAGTTGTGAGAAACCGACCACATTGTTGAGTGGGGTACGGATGTTATAGCTCATGTTGGACAGGAAGCGATTTTTTATTTCATTGGTCTTCCGCACGTTTTCTGTTGTTTTCCGGATTTCGTTTTCCGCGTATTTGAGTGCCTTCCGTACCATAAAGAGTCGTGCCATAAAGATAAAAAGCAGAATCAGGATAACAAATATAAAGATCAGATAGGTGAGCTGGATCCGGTTGTTTTCCCTTTTTTGATCCAGTTCTGTTTTTTTCGATATTGTATTTGCTTTGTATCTGTGCCATCTGATTGTTTGAGAGTACAGTGGCTGTCGAGTCTTTGATGGCAAGTGCCTGCTCATACAGGGGGATGGCTTTTCCGCTTTGCCCTGCCTGTTTCCATATTCTGGCCTTTTCGAGTAGCTGTTCGGCATAGTCGCTTGTGAAGTCTTTCTTCAACATCGTCAGTGTCGTGTCGATATAATCCGATGCCTGTTGGTAGGCTCCAATTGCCTGGTAATATTTGGCAAATGTGTCGAAATAGAGTACTTTATACATGAAATAAGTATTCTCGTCCAGATATTCTTTAGATTTTACGAGATGTTCATAGGCTTGTTGCGGCTGATGGGTATTCAGGTAATAATAGCTGTAGAACAGTTCATTGAACAGGTATACATCGGCAAATCCCGCTTTTAAGGATGGGTTTGCACTGATGTGGTTATGAAGAGTGTTTTCCAGTTCCTGCAAATATTTGAGTAGTTTTTTATTATCCTTCTTTTCTTTGACAACGGATACTAACTGTGACAATACCGAGATACGGACCACCGGATTTTCTGTCGGAGTGAGTAGCTGGTAGGCAGTCTCCAGTGCTTCTATTCCTTTATCCCAGCGCTGGCTGCCGATATATGCATTACTCAAGCATTGATAGGCAGCCATACTACCCCGGTTACTATTCATTTGGGAGGCTTGCTGTTGCATCTTTTGAGATTCGTTGATAGCAAGTTCGTATTGTTCGTTGAATGTGTACAGGTCTATCTGGAAACGTTTGGCATCAAAGAAGTAATTCCATAAATCTGATTTCCGGGCATGAGGCTCCATTATGGTGAGCCATTTGGCTACACTGTCTTGATTATTACGATTGTAATAGTATAAAATATGGTAGTAAGCAGCCAGACCGGCATATTTGTCATTTCCCAGTTGCAATGCTTCTTTCATTAATGCATCCGAATATTGGATACATTGCTGGTTGTTTTGTTCTATTCTGATGATTTGATTGAGAACATTCAGCCGTGTCGTATCGTACGGTAATGTTTCCAACACCTTTATCAGGCTGTCGGATTCCAAAACAATCTTGGTGCTGGCTTTTCCGGTGAGGGTGCAGCATAATAGAAGGATCAGGAGCAGGACTTGTTTCATTCGGCTTCCTCCTTTCCTTGTTGCTCATGGTAAATGGGGTGTGTGAACAGGAAACGGGCTCCTTCCTCATAATTGGAGTCAATCCATATTTTGCCGCCCAGCTGCTCGATAATGAGTTGGCAGATAGACAGACCGAGTCCTGTCCCTTGAGCATTTTCATTCAGTTTCTCAAAACGGTTGAATATTTTATTCTGATTCTCCGGAGAGATACCGCAACCGGTGTCGGTCACGGAAAACAGTGCTATGTCTTCTGTCTGTTTTTCCAGTTCCATGGTGATGGAACCTTGCGGAGTAAATTTGGTTGCATTGATGAGAAGGTTGATTAATAATTGTTGTAACCTTGCATTGTCTGTCGTCAATTCTAATGAATGGAGAGAGGTCGAAAAACGGACGTTAGCATTCGTTTGTTTTATTTTCTCAACCATGTCGATAACGTTTCTGCATATTGCCACTGCATCACATCGCTCATATTTGAATTTCATCTTGCCTACTTCGAGACTGGACAAGTCGATTACGTCGTTAATCAGCTTGAGTAACAGTTCTGAATTTTGCTGAATAATATCGCTACACTGTTTCCGGGTCTCGTTGTCGATGGATTCTTCCGTCAGGATGGAGGAGAAGCCGGACAACGCATTGAGCGGCGTGCGAATTTCATGGCTCATGTTGGAAAGGAAAAGGCTCTTTGTTCGGATGGAATTTTCTTCTTGCTTTTTCACTTTTTCCAGTTCCTGCTGTGATTGGCGCAGTTTTTTATTTCCTCGTCTGACCAAAAGGATGAAAAATACAATCAGTATGACTATGAATAGGATGGTGAACCAGCTCCAGTAGAGGATTGTCTTCTGTCTGTTTAAGTTGTCCAGTTCATTTTTATCTATTTGGTAGAGGGTGTGCAATTCATTGATTTGGCGAATATAATTCATTGCGTCCAAAGAGTCTTTGTACGTATTGAATATTTCATAAGCTTCACATGCTTCCTTGCTGTTTCCCATTAGTGTAAGTATGTGTGCACGATCTTTCAGTACTTGCAGGGATCTGTATGAGTTGGCTGCTTTGGTATGCGAAAGTAATTCGTCAAGTGTGGTTAGTGCCTGCGTGTATTCTTTGGATTCAGTGTAGTAGCGTGAATACAGGTATTTAATCATTAAATGAAAATATGGGTACTGGTGTTGCCGGCTGATTTGTTCGGTTTGTCGTATATAGTTTAATGCTTCCGGAAGATGATGCATCTGGATGCGATAGAATGCCTGACAATAAACAAGGTGGAAATCGTCTTGGGGATTCGTATCCTTGTTGATAACAGATTCGAGTTCCCGGATATTGTCTTCTATATCTGTCATTTGGTGATAGTTGAGCTTCGTCAGGATAAATTGGGACAAGATCGTTTTGATATATTGGTTGGCATGAGGGAGTTTCTGAATGATTTCTAATGCTTCCTTATACGATTTGATGGCAACTTGTGGTGTTGACGAACTTAAATAGGTATTTCCAATGGCGTGTAATGCGAGTGCTGTTCCCAAAGGATAGTCCATTTCTCTGGCTTTCTGGTACATCTGATTGGCCTGGTTGATGGCGAGACTGATGTTGCCTTCTGTGATTAAGGCTTGAACGGTCAGCAGATTTATCTGGAATAGGAGTGGGTATTGTTGTTCCTTTTGTAATTCCGGTTCTAAAAGTTTTTCCCAGGCAATGATGCTGTCGACAGGGGCGTCCGGACTAAATGGATGATTGTATTCAAGTAAAGGTTGTAATAAAGAAAGACGATCTGAATTTGTACGTGCAGCATATAAGGTGACCGATATTAATGCGGTTACGACTATTGCAATTATATGACGTCTGTGTTTTTTCACCTGATATAAGAATTGCTTGCTTGTAAGTTTATCTGCAAAAGAACTAAAAGAGGTTGTGTCAAAACGCTGACACAGCCTTTTTTATGCGCAAAGCCCAG